>CAZWVT010000024.1:0-25027 GCA_964636665.1 uncultured Flavobacteriaceae bacterium | reverse complement strand
AAAATAATTTTAAAAATTCCATTAAATACACGACGAAAATATTAATTGTTTAAAAATTGGTTGACTTTTCTAGATGAAAACAACATTCAGCTATTTGAATATTAATTTTCTAAAATTTTTATCGTGTACTTAGAAAATCGGCAATTTTATTGATTCAGAAATCAAACCGATAAAAATTATGAAACACGGAAACAGAGCAATAAGTATCTTTAAATACGGATTGGATTATTTGTCAAGAGTGCTTTATATCAAATTGTAATTCTATGAATATTAATTGTTTAAAAAAATTGTCGTGTGCTTAGAATATGAATATAAAATATGTATATTTGCCTCCGCTTTAAAAAACGAATATAAGCTATTAATTTTAAAAATATTATAACTAATGACAAAGGCAGATCTTGTTGCAAACGTATCCGACAGACTTGGTTTGGAAAAGAATGAAGTTCAAGCAACTATCGAAACTTTTATGGAAGAAGTAAAGAATTCTCTAACAAATGGTGAGAATGTATATTTACGCGGATTTGGAAGTTTTATAATTAAAACAAGAGCCGAGAAAACCGGTAGAAATATTTCTAAAAATACCACTATCAAAATTCCGGCTCATAACATTCCTGCATTTAAACCGGCAAAAGTTTTCTTAGAAGGAGTAAAGAACAACGTTAAGGTAAAATAATTTTTTAACTTTTCTCATCATCGATATTGAGAATCTAAATTACACACATATATGCCTAGTGGTAAAAAAAGAAAAAGACATAAAGTAGCTACGCACAAACGTAAAAAAAGACGTCGTGCGAATCGCCACAAAAAGAAAAAGTAGTTTAAAACTACTTTTTCACTTTTAAAAATTCAACACTCCTAAATGCTTTCGGGTATTTGGGCAATGTTCTTTGAAATAGGAATTATAGTTTTAGTTAAATAATTATAATTCCAACGGGTTTGCGCAACAAACTCGTCGAATTCCATTTGTTTAATCAAAATTTTTTATTGTGAACTACGAATTATTTATCAGATCCAGTTTGCAGGAAGTTGATTTTGCTTTATTAAAAGATGGGAGACTAATAGAATTACACAAAGAAGAAGAGGGAAATAAATTTAATGTCGGAGATATTTTTCTGGCAAAAATCCGAAAAACGGTTCCGGGTCTCAATGCCGCATTTGTCAATGTAGGTTATGAAAAAGATGGTTTTTTACACTATCATGATTTAGGGCCAAAAATCCCTTCTTTTTTAAAATTTGTAAAAGGAGTTTCTACGGGAAAGATTAAAGATTTTTCTCTAACCGATTTTCCTCTTGAAAAAGATATTGATAAACACGGCAATATCGTGGATGCTTTAAAAAGCAATCAATCCATTCTTGTTCAAGTTGTAAAAGAACCTATTTCTACCAAAGGACCGCGATTGAGTTCAGAGCTTTCATTAGCCGGACGTTATATCGTGTTAGTTCCTTTCTCGGATCGGGTTTCAGTTTCTCAAAAAATAGAATCAACGGAAGAAAAAAACAGACTAAAACGATTGATAACCAGTATAAAACCAAAAGGATTTGGGGTTATTATTCGTACAGTTGCTGAAGGCAAGAAAGTTGCCGAACTGGATAAAGATTTAGCTAATCTCATCGATCGTTGGACGGTCATGTGTAAAAAGCTACGCAGGGCACACCTCCCTTCAAAGGTGTTAAGTGAGTTAAGTAGAGGCACTTCCCTTGTCAGAGATATGCTTAATGATGATTTTACCGCCATCCATATTGACGACGAATCACTTTACTTACAAATAAAAGACTATGTGCAACTTGTTGCACCACAAAAGGAAAACATCATAAAGTTCTATGATTCCAACGTGCCAATTTTTGAAAAATTTGGTATCGAAAGGCAAATAAAGACATCTTTCGGAAAAACCGTTTCGGGTAGCAAAGGTTCTTATCTGGTTATTGAACATACAGAAGCGATGCACGTTATAGACGTAAACAGCGGAAACCGGAGCAACAGACAAAAAACCCAAGAAGGTACTGCACTCGAAGTTAATTTATTGGCTGCCACAGAAATAGCCAGACAGCTTCGTTTGAGAGATATGGGAGGAATTATTGTGGTCGATTTTATAGATATGGCCGATTCTGCCCATCGAAAGCAACTCTATCAACACCTGCGGGATGAAATGAAAGATGATCGGGCAAAACACAAAATATTACCTCCAAGCAAGTTTGGCCTGATTCAAATTACGCGTCAGCGCGTACGACCCGAAGTCTTTATAAAAACACGTGAAGAAAATCCGAGTGTGAGTGGAGATGGTGAAATTGAAGCTCCGATTGTTTTAATCAATAAAATCAACGACGATGTAAAACGATTGTTGAAAAAGAATTACAAAAGATTAACTTTAAATACTCATCCGTTTATTGCGGCATTTTTGACTAAAGGATTCCCATCTGTTCGAACCAAATGGTTTCTCGAACATAAAAAATGGGTAAAAATACAGCCACGTGATGCCTATACTTATTTAGAATATCATTTTTATGACAAAAATGGCAACTTAATAAAATAATTAAAAAACCCTTTCTCTATTTTTATCAGAGAAAGGGTTTTTTTATGCCTAAAACAATCAGGTTTTAATTTTCTACAGGTTGTAAATACAATATTTGACCAACTGAGATTGTATTTTCTACCAGTCCGTTGTATTTTTTTAACGTCTCCACCGTCAGATTAAATTTTCGGGAAATACTGTATAATGTATCTCCGGGCTGAACTGTATGCGTTTGTATTTCTTGTTGTTGCGTAGTCGCTATGGTTGATTTATTGCTCGTTTTATTGCCCAATACTTCATCATCGTATTGATTAAGGTTGTAACGTTCGATGATTCCTATAAGCTTTTCCGGATAACGAGGATCCGTAGCATATCCGGCTTTTCTCAATCCGCGTGCCCAGCCCTTGTAATCATCTTTACGAAGGGAAAACAAATCCCGATATCGCGAACGATTGGTCAAAAACAATGAATGATCCCGATACGAATATTTCGGATGATTGTATTTTCTAAAACACTCTCCTTTTTCATCGTCATCGTGATAAACGCGTTCTCCCTCCCAACCTGTGTGACATTTGATTCCAAAATGATTGTTTGAACGTGCAGCAAGATTTCCCACTCCTGCTCCACTTTCCAAAATTCCTTGTGCCAGTTTGATACTTGCCGGAATTCCGTAATGTACCATTTCAGATTTGGCAATTTCAGCGTATTCCTCTATGTACATCTGTATCCTGTCATTGTATGGAATATCCGCAGGAATTGGTTTGGGAGTTTCATTCTCATCAGAAACAATCACGGGCGTTCTATCAGTGTTTGCCGGCGGTCTTGCAGGAACGGTTCGTTCGTTTGGAGCTTTTCGTTTGTTATAAACAGTTGGACGTTTGGAATCACATCCTATATTTATGAGAAATATAAGCAGCAGCCCCCAGAAATATTTTTTGAGCATATCTAATTAATTAATTCGATTCCTTTTTTGTTCAACAATTGATTCATTCCTTCAATTCCCTGCAATCCCCCCGTGTGAATAGCAAGTACTTTTGCATTTAACGGATAGTTCTCTTTTCGCATCAGGTCTATTATACCGTACATCATTTTTCCTGTATAGACGGGATCTAAAGAGATATTGGTCTTCTCTTTAAACTCATTAATGAAACGTACTAATCTCGTTTCTATTTTACCATAGCCTCCAAAAGCGTATGCATCTGTCAAAGAAATTTTTTTAGTGCCTGTGTAATTAGCTATCAATTGTTTTTGGAACGTTCCTTTCAGCACTGAAAAACCTTGAATCTTCTGATTTGGAAAAGCCGACAACATCATTCCTGCCATCGTACCGCCCGTACCGACTGCAACACAAATGTAATCATAAAATGCATCTTCTTCCCGAATAATTTCGGCACATCCTTTTATCGCTTCAGCATTGGTTCCTCCTTCGGGAAGGAAATAAAATTTCCCGTAATTATCCTCAAGGTGTTGGTGAAATTGTTTCTCGTTTTTTTGCTTATACGCTTCTCGCGATATAAAAACCAATTTCATCCCGTTTTTATTGCAAAAATCAAGTGTGGGATTCAGCTTTTCTTTTAAAGCCAATTCTTCTCCCCTGACAATTCCAACTGTCTTAAAACCGTATTCCTTTCCAGCTGCCGCAACTGCTGCGAGATGATTTGAAAACGCACCGCCGAAAGTAAGCAATCGGTCAAATCCGAATTGTTTGGCTTTTTGAAGATTGTATTTTAATTTTCTGTACTTATTTCCTGAAATATGAAGCTGATTTTTATCTTCACGTCTAATAAAAAGGCTGTAATGCGAGACTCCAAAATCTTCTAAATTAATTTGGTCTGTCTGAATTTTCATGCTTTTAAACTAACTCTCAAGAAAACATAAAAAATCAATTATTACTGTAGATTTAGTTTTAAGAAACAGCTTTCAATTGATGTAACATTTCTTGATTTAATTTTTTCTCTACATCTCCTTTAGTTATCACCAATTTCTTGGTATCAGTACCCGGGAGTTCATACATTGCATCTGTCAAAACTGTTTCACATAACGAACGCAGTCCTCGTGCTCCAAGGTTATATTCCAATGCTTTATCTACAATATAGTCCAAGGAACCGTCAGTTATATGAAGTTCGATTCCATCCATTTCAAACAGCTTTTTGTACTGTTTTACAATTGCATTTTTAGGTTCAGTAAGAATCATCCGAAGGGTATTCTTATCTAACGGATTCATATAAGTAAGTACCGGCAGCCTTCCGATGATTTCAGGAATTAATCCGTAATCTTTCAAATCCTTTGGAATAATGTATTTTAATAAATTCTCGGAATCGATTTGATTTTCTTTGGCAGCAGCAGATTTAAATCCGATGGTTTGAATATTCATCCTTTTTGAGATAAACCGCTCAATTCCATCAAAGGCTCCCCCGGCAATAAAAAGAATATTTTCGGTATTAAACTCGATAAACTTTTGATCCGGATGTTTTCTTCCCCCTTTTGGCGGGACATTCACCACAGTTCCTTCCAACAATTTTAATAAAGCTTGCTGTACGCCTTCTCCACTGACATCTCTTGTAATGGAAGGATTGTCGCTTTTACGGGCGATTTTATCAATTTCATCGATAAATACAATTCCGTTTTGTGCTTTCTCTAAATTGTAATCGGCAGCTTGAAGCAATCTTGTCAATATGCCTTCTACATCTTCCCCTACATATCCGGCTTCGGTCAATACAGTTGCATCAACAATTGCTAACGGGACGTTCAACATCTTCGCTATACTTTTAGCAATCAATGTCTTTCCCGTTCCGGTGTGACCTACAATAATGATGTTGCTCTTTTGTATTTCTACTTCATCATCTCCTTTTGCCTGAAGCAATCTTTTATAGTGATTATAAACTGCAACGGACATGACTTTTTTAGTATATTCTTGTCCGATTACATATTTATCTAAAAACTCTTTAATCACTTTCGGCTTTTTCAGCATCACTTCTTCAGAAAGTAGAGAACCCCCACTATGCAATGCTTCTTCTATAACAATACCGTGCGCTTGTTCGATACAACGATCGCAAATGTGCGCATCCAAACCGGCAATCAACAGGTTCGTTTCGCCTTTTTTCCTTCCGCAAAATGAGCATTCCAAATCTTCTTTCGACATATTTTTTCTTTTTCTTATTTTATTTTGACTTCGTCAATACTTCATCAATCATTCCATATTCTCTTGCTTGCTCTGCCTTCATCCAATAATCTCTGTCACTGTCTTCATAGACTTTTTCATAAGGCTGTCCACTGTGTTTGGAAATGATATTATACAATTCTTCTTTTAGAGAGATAATTTCTCTTGCCGTTATTTCAATATCGCTTGCCTGACCTTGGGCTCCACCCAACGGTTGGTGAATCATTACTCGCGAATGCGGCAGACCGCTTCTTTTTCCTTTGGTTCCTGCACATAATAATACGGCGGCCATTGAAGCTGCTATTCCTGTACAGAAAGTTGCAACGTCCGGTGTTACGTATTGCATAGTATCGTAAATTCCCAAACCTGCATAAACATTTCCTCCCGGAGAATTAATAAAAATTTGAATGTCTTGAGAGGCATTGGTACTGGTTAGAAATAAAAGTTGGGCTTGAACAATATTTGCCACCTGATCCGTGATTCCGGTGCCGAGAAAAATGATTCTGTCCATCATCAATCTGGAGAATACATCCATCGCAACAGCGTTCATCTGTCTTTCCTCGATAATATTCGGGGTGAGATTTACGGGATACATACTCGTGATAATTTTATCGTAATACATCGGGTTTATCCCTTGGTCTTTTATTGCAAATCGTTCAAATTCTTTTGTATGGTTCATATAATTTTTTCTATTGTGAATATAATTTATGATAACTCAATGTTCAAAGATATCTCATTTTAATTAAAAAGCGTCGAATGTAACTATCCGACGCTTAAATATAACTATATTTTTAACTTTTTTAAGCGTAAGCTTCTTTTACAAATTCATCAAAAGTAATTTCTTTTGTTTTTAGAAGAGCTTTATCTTTAAACAATTGCAAAAGTTTATTGGTTTTTACTTGTTCTGTCAATCGCTCTACTTCTTCTCTGTTAGACAAAGTTCTTGCCAAGATTCCTTCCAATTCTTTTTCATCCGGATTTAAAATTCCGTACTGTGCCATTTGGCTAATCATCATAGATTTGGCATACTCTTTAATTTCATCGAACACAATGTTGATGTTGTGTTCTTCTCTTAATTTACCTTCAATTAGTTGATACCGAAGTCCCTTTTCATTTTTTTCGTATTCTTCTTTAGCTTCTTCATCGGAAAGTTGTTGTTCTCCGGCACGACCTAACCATTGGATAAGAAACTCTTCAGGAAGTTCGAATTTTGTGTTTTCAATTAAAGATTCAATTACGTCGTCAAGCAGTTTTTGATCGCTTTGCTGTTGAAATTGTGATTCAGCGCTTTCTTTAATTTTCCCTCTCATTTCTTCTTCAGAATGAACTTTGTCTTCTCCGAAAATTTTATCGAAAAACTCTTGATTCATTTCTGCCAATTCGCGAATAACGATTTCTTTAATTTCAAAATTTACATTGATATCTAAACCGTGAGCTTCATCGTGGCTTACTCCCAAATATTCTTGATTTAAATGCTCATCAGCAAAAAAACCTTTTGTATTTAAAGTAACTTTCTCACCATGTTTAGCATTCAGTAATATTTTGCGTTGTTCTTCTCCTTTCACATCACTCATGCTGAAATTAGCTTCATTTTCCACTACCGGCTGTCCTTCTGTATCATCGGCATTGGTGAAATTTCCGGTTACTTCAGCTTCTTCGCTTATTTCTGTTTGAGAAATAATTTTACCGTATTGTTTACGAAAACGCTTAATCTGATTGTCTATGCTTTCTTCGTCGGCAGTAATTTTGTATCGTACAATTTCTTTTTCCTCAAGGTTTACATCAAACTCAGGTGAAAGTCCCAGTTTAAACTCAAAGGAGAAATCTTCCTTGTTCCAATCTATTTCATTTTCATTGGCAGGAATCGGATACCCCAGAATGTTTAATTTTTCTTCGGCAAGATAGTTTTGAATTGCGTCCTGAATGACTTTATTTACTTCTTCGACCAAAACAGCTTTGCCGTATTGTTTTTTTATCATCCCCATTGGGATTTGACCTTTTCGGAAACCGGGGACGTTGGCATTTTTTCGGTAATCTTTTAATGTTTTTTCTACTTTATCTGCGTAATCTTCTTTTTCAACTTCAACAGTTAAAACAGCATTTAAGTTGTCAACATCTCTTTTTGTAATATTCATTTTTCTTTGAGAATTAAGCGTGCAAAATTAATTTTTTATATCCTAAAATACAAATTATGCGCAACTTAATAATCTTGTATTAATCCTCTTTTAACACAGAAAACAACAAGGATTCAAAAAAGCTTAACAACAGACTGAACAACATTGCCCACCATATTGAATTTACCGTAAACCCCGATACAAAGTAATTTGCCAATAAAATAATAAACGCATTGATTACCAATATAAACAATCCAAAGGTCAGGATGGTAATAGGCAATGTCAGAATAAGTAAAATAGGTTTGACAGTAAATCGGAGCAATGCCAGAATTACTGCCACAAAAAGCGCCGAGCCAAAACCGGTTATGGATATTCCGGGCAACAAATACGCAAGAAACATGACGACAATTGTCGTCAATAAAAGTTTTACAATTGCTTTCATACTATACATAAAAGAGTCTCCGATTGCACGAACCGGAGACTTTTAGTTTATCAATTATTATGTAGGGTTAAACTGGGATAATCACCAACATTTACTTTTGGTATTGTTGCATCATAAGTGTTATTGACAGCATCGATTGCCAAATTGGTAATGTAAGCATAACCTCTTGGAGTCGGATGTACGCCGTCTAAAGAAAACGTTCCTCCGGTAACAAATTGAGCTGTCAAAATCCCTCCGTCAAACGGTATTCCTTCATTGGCTACTCGTTGCAAAGCTTGATTCACATCGACAAAAGCAAGTCCTTTCGAGTTTGCTAAGGCTTTTATGGTTGTATTATAAGCATTGGTCGCTTGCGTTACCCTGTTTTGTTCTTTTTTGGTCAATACCCATTGATCTTCAAGAGGAATCGATACGCCAACAATTCCCATCGGATTGCTTGAATCGGGAATGGTTCCTATAATTGAAGAAGCTGTCAACACAATCAAATCATCATCATTCACTTGTCTTAATTGACCTAACAAAAAGGCTGTTTCTGCAGGCAGGTTAAAAGGTGGCCCCATCAGAATATTACTGATATCTGTTAATTCATCATCAGTCATAATAGGAAAATTCTGACCTGCAACGAAATTAATTTTTCTCATTTCAGCTTCCTCAGAAGTTATAATTCCGGCAGCTTGAAGTCCCGGTAAAATCATGGTATTATAAGGATCAAACTGACTGTTTAACATAGCAGATGTCGAGGCATCCAGTGGAATTACCCGCGTTGGCACTGTATTAAAATAAGGAATTGCAGTAACTTCAGGTAAATTAAAAACCACCCCTTTTGCACCACTCCCAATCAACGCATCTATTTGTTGACTATAAACCGCAGCAAAAACATTGGGGTCTGTAATATCATTGGAACCATAAGTAGAAGGATCGAGATTTCCTGTTTGATCAACTCCTGAACCTCCGGATGTAGCATATCCCAACACATCATTATTCCCAATCCAGAGACTAAAGAAAGTAGGATTTTGACTCGCGGCATCAGAAATTACGGTGGTATTTTCAGAACTTGAAAATCGCGCAAAATAAGGATTGGCAGTTCCTTGCAGTACACCTGAAACATTTCCGTAACCGGGCGCTACCAAATGAAAACTCTTAGCACCGGGAATTCCTAGATTCTGAAAAGACCCGGCCAATTTTGTTCCTGCATCAGTAATAGGAGTTGCGTCCAATCTAACCGGTGAAGGATTTCCGTTAGAATCTACAGAAAGCACCAGTCTATTTGGAACGATTTGTGTTCCTCCCAGCATCATTCCTCCTGTGTTGTCATTCATTAGTGGTTGGTTAAATCCACCACCTCCAACAAAATTAAATTTGCTCGCCATCAGATTAGGATAGCTAAAATCTTGTGCGGCAATATAAAGAGCGCCGTCAGTATAACCGGCTGTCAGTGAATTCCCTACAGCTACATAGCGTGAAAAATCTGCCGATCCGCTGCTATAAAAATCCGAGTCATTTACTGAATTCTCAAATTCCGGTTCACAGCCATACAAACCTGCCAAAAGAATTAGTACGGTATATTTGAATATCTTTTTCATTTTGAAGTCTGTTTTAAAGATTACATTTTATAGGTGATTCCGATTGCCGGCGTAAACATATTTGATTTATATGTCCCTCCGAAAGGCACTGCCACGCCGTCTTCGTAATAATAATCGTATGAAGCGTCAATCTGTTTAGAGTGGGAATAAAGGAATGCTGCATCTAATTGAAAATTAGCTCCGATATTCACGGTCATCCCGGCGGTAAAATTATTGCTGTCATTACGAGGCGTTTCCGGAGCAAAATAACCTTGTTGTAACGGCGACTGGTCAAAATAATAACCTCCTCTTAAAGTAAATGTATGATTTACGTCATATTGCAATCCAAACCTGTAGATAGAGGAATTTTTATAATTTCTTGCATTTCTAGAATCCGGAATGTTAGGATTAGCAAATTCAATATCCAAAGAACTGTAGGCATTCCAAAAAGTTCTGTTGTAATCGAAAGCAAATGTCCATTCTTTATAATCATAAGAAACTCCGATAGTTATTTCTGCGGGCATAGGCAGGCCGGCTCTGATTGGAGAATCTTCAAAAGGAGTTAAAGGCGAATTTGGTATGTTTTGAAATGTTGCTTGACCGTCATCCGCATTTAATATGATTTCTGAACGATAAGTTGCTCCAAAGTGAAGATTTTCCGTAAAATTAATCATCGCACTTGCAACCCATCCCCATTCAGTTACGTTAGAGGCTTCTACATTAACAGCAGCACGATTTCCATCCAAATCTGTTAAGGAGCGATTTAGACTTCTATCAAAATCCACGGAACCAATTGCATAGATAGGACCTCCTCCGATACTTACTATATCGTTCAGTTTAAATGATACTGTAGGCTGGACATAAATTGCTTTTAACGCTATTGAATTTACTAAATGTGAGCCTGCCCATCCTTCGGGATAACGGACTTCACTGCCATAAGGCGTGTAAATCCCCAATCCAAATGACACCCAATCATTTGCTTTATATGAGGCGTAAACATAAAAAGGCGTTCCCATCGGACTATCTGATCTTTCTGAAATTCCCGTTGCGGTGTTTTGATATGCAACATTAGTAAAGACTCCGCTTATTCCGGCAGAGACATTAAACGTATCCTCCAAATAAACCAAACCGGCCGGATTAAAAAATACGGATTCACTACTCTGCACAATTGCGACACCCGTATGTCCCATCGCCAATGCTTTATTACCTTGCAAACTCACACGGTATCCACCAGCGTAAGAAAAACCCGATATCAAAAGCAACAAGGAAAAAAGTATTGTTTTTTTCATAGATAATAAATTTAAGTAATAGATTCTCTGAATATACGTATTTCTTATGCATGCATAATAAATACCCATGCAAGTATAATAAAAAAGAACTCAAAAATCACCACTATCTGGCGATATTTTAAAATTTATGCAAAAACGGTTCGGGTTTGAAAATTCATTAAGACTTCTAACCTTCTTAACAATTATTCTTTTATAAAGTTTAAGGTTGTATTATAAAACTCCTCGGGCTGTTCTGCGTGCAACCAATGACCGGCATCTTGAATAATCTCAATTTTGGCATCAGGAAAATGCTTTTTTATTAAGGATTCATCAGATGCTTGTATATAATCGCTTTTTGAACCTTTTAAAAACAAGGTTTTACCGGAATAAACAGCATCTTCATTTAGTTCAGCACCAACTTCATCCATTGAATTTGCCAAAACTTCCAAATTCATACGCAAACCGAATTCGGTTTTATTTTTTCGATATAAATTTTTTAATAAAAACAATCGCACCGTTTTACTTCTTATATATTTCTCCAATCGTTCTTCGGCTTCACCTCGAGATTTAAGCGTGGAGACGTCTAATGCCTGAAGCGCCTCTATAATATCCTCGTGATGTGGCGGATATTGCTTCGGACTAATATCTGCAACAAGGAGTTTTTTTATTTTTTCAGGATATTGAGCAGCGAAAAACATGGCGACTTTACCGCCCATAGAATGACCTAAAAGAATTATTTCGGAGAAATTATTTGAATCGCAGTAATGTTTTAAATCTTTCACCATTATTTCATAAGAGAAGTCGTTACTATGTAAACTTCTACCGTGATTCCTCAAATCAATCAGATGCACTTCAAAATCTTCTTTATATTGATTTGCCAGCGATTTCCAATTGTCTCCCATTCCAAAAAATCCGTGTAAAATGATAAAAGGCGTTCCTTCACCGAGCACTTGCGAATGCAGTATTTTATTTTCTTCCATAGTTTTTATTTTTTATGTGTAGAAGTTACGAAAGTTTTTGCAAATAATCGCGAACAACATACTCCAATCCATAATATAGAGATTCACTAATTAGCGCATGACCGATACTTACTTCCAGCAAATGTGGAACTTCATTTTTAAAAAACCGAATGTTGTCCATTGACAAATCGTGACCGGCATTGATTCCCATACCCAAATTGTTGCCTAAAACAGCACATTCTGTGTACATTTTAACCGCCTCTTTATTCCCTTTTGAAAACTGAATTGCGTATTCTTCCGTGTATAATTCAATTCTCTCTGTACCGGTATCTGCGGCATGTTCCACCATTTCCATATCCGGATCTACAAAAATAGAAGTGCGTATGTCGTTTCTTTTAAATTCACTGATTACTTCCTTCAAAAAAGCTTTGTGTTTTTTCGTATTCCATCCGGCATTAGAGGTAAGCGCATCTTCTGCATCCGGCACTAATGTTACCTGAGTTGGTTTTACTTCCAAAATGATATCGATGAATTTCTCTATCGGATTTCCTTCAATGTTATATTCAGTAGTAACAATCGGTTTCAAATCGTAAACATCCTTATACTTAATGTGTCTTTCGTCCGGTCTTGGATGAATCGTTATTCCCTGCGCTCCAAATTTTTGAACATCTTTTGCTACTTGCAGCAAATCAGGCACATTTCCTCCTCTTGAATTTCTGAGTGTTGCTATTTTATTGATATTTACACTAAGTTTTGTCATATTTTTAATATTATTTTTTAAACTATGAGATACTTTTGAGTATATTAAACTCGTACATAAAAACAAAAATACAAAGGCATTTCACGTTAAAACAGCTTATTTTGTTATTTTGCGTCAAAAAATTAGTTTATGAACATACATCACTATCTTATAAATGATATAGAACCTCTGGATATACACAACACGGTTAGGGAGGCTAAGAATTTGGCTCGGAAATTTACTTACACCCATGTTCCTATTTCCCAAAATGGAGAATACATTGGATGCATCTCCGAAACGGATGCCAGTTGTTTTGATCAAGAGAAGTCCTTGTTAGATTACGCTTATGCGATTGAACCGATTTATGTCCATCACAACACTAACTGGTTGGATGTTTTGGCCGCATTTGCAATTCATAACTCAAATATTTTACCGGTTCTTGAGGAAGAAAAAAAATACAGCGGATATTATGAACTCAACGACATTATGGAAATTTTCAACAACACGCCATTTATGTCGGAATCGGGCGGTATTATTGTAGTTCAAAAAGGCATTCGGGAATATTCGTTTAGTGAAATTTCTCAGATTGTAGAATCAAATTCCGGGCGCTTATATGGAATGTTTATTTCTCATATCTCAGACAACAGGATTGAAATCACAATAAAAATCGGTCAAAGCAATATTCACAATATTGTTCAGACTTTCAGAAGGTATAATTATGATATCATAAGTCAGCATGAAGAAGATATTTGGATTGAAAATCTAAAACAACGCTCAAAATATTTAGACAAATTCCTTAATATCTGATTCTATGAAAGTCGCCATATACGGTCAATTTTACAATCAAAATACCGAGAAATACCTTCAGATATTACTTGAAGCGCTTCATAAAAAAGGAGCTTCAATATTTATTGAAAAAAACTTTCACGACATTTTAAGACAAAGAGAAAATATAGATTCGCGCATACTTTCTTGTCAAACTTTTGAAGTTTTAGATTCTGATTATAAACTTTTTTTCAGTATCGGCGGGGATGGAACTATTTTAAAAGCAGTAACATTTGTAAAAAACTCAGGAATTCCGATAGTGGGAATTAACTTGGGTCGTTTGGGGTTTTTGGCTACCATCCAAAAAGAAGATATTCAATCGATGTTACATCAAATTCTCGAAGGGCAATATTCAATTTCCGAACGCTCGTTATTGACCGTTTCTACTTATCCGTCTCAAAACGCTTTTGACTCATTGAATTTTGCTTTAAATGAAGTTGCGGTAAATCGGCGCAATACCAGTTCCATGATTCAGGTTGAAACTTGGATTAACGACAACTACCTTACTTCTTATTGGTCTGATGGTTTAATTGTTGCCACACCGACCGGTTCCACAGGATATTCTTTGAGTTGCGGAGGCCCCATTATTGAACCGAGTGCTAAAAATTTTCTTTTAACTCCCATTGCGCCTCACAATTTAAGCGCACGACCGTTAGTTGTTCCGGATACTGCGGTACTTACTTTAAAAGTATCAGGGCGTGAAGATTCCTTTTTATTATCTTTGGATTCGCGCACTTCTACTGTAGCCAATGAAACCAAAGTAGTTATAAAAAAAGCTGATTTTAAAATCCGACTTTTACAAATTGATGAAGACAGTTTTATTCAAACACTTAGAAAACGCCTCTTATGGGGAGAAGACAAACGAAACTGACTTAAAAACAGATTTCATACCTCACTTTACAATAATTCGGATTATTTCAGGTTAAACAACAAGAGCTCAAATTGCATGAACATAATTTATATATTTGCACTCTTTTTCATAATATGAAATACATATTCGGTTTATTAATAGGATTGTTAACCTTGTCTTCTGTAACAGCACAAACATACGAGATTGGTTTGATAGCAGGTGGCGTAAATTATATAGGAGATGTAGGAGCCACTACATTCATAAATCCCAACACATTGGCATTTGGCGGTATTGCCCGTTGGAATCGAAGTACAAGACATTCCTTTCGCGGCACAGTAATGTTGACCAAATTAAAAGCCGACGACATTAACAGTCACGAAACTCGTAGAAATCAACGTGGTTATCATTTTGAAAATACATTAGGAGAAGTTTCACTTGGAATTGAATACACTTTTTGGGATTTTGATGTACACAGCGGCAATCCAATCTCCAGTCCTTATTTATTTACAGGAATTAATTTAATCGGTTACAATTCGCTGTTTAAAAATTCCGATGACCATATCAGCTCAAATGGCAGAGCTGTAAATTTTGCCATTCCCATGGTTATCGGTTACAAAGCCTCTATTGGACGACACGCAGTGATTGGAGCAGAAATAGGCGCTCGTTATACTTTCACCGATAATCTTGACGGCAGCAATCCAAAAAATCAAGATGCAAATGCAGGAGTTTATGCCTTTGGAAATATCAACAATAATGATTGGTATGTCTTTACGGGGATAAATATTACGCTTACTTTTGGACGAAAACCCTGTTATTGCAATTTCTAATCTATGGATATTAAAACCAAAATAAACCCGGAAAAACTTCCTGTCCACACTGCAATCGTAATGGACGGCAACGGGCGGTGGGCTACTACAAGAGGACTTTTTCGCATTAAAGGCCATGAAAAAGGCACGAAAGCTGTAAGAGAAGTTGTGGAAGGCGCTACAGAAATAGGCATTAAATACCTCACATTGTATGCATTTTCTACAGAAAACTGGAAAAGACCCGCAATTGAAGTAAATTTATTGATGAAGCTTCTTGTTTCATCTTTGAAATCCGAATTGAAAAAACTTACAGAAAACGATATAAAATTAAATGCCATTGGTAATATTGATACCCTGCCCCCTGCTGCAAAAGAAGAATTGTTAAGTGTCATTGAAAAGACAAAAAATCACAAAAGAATGACACTAACCTTGGCACTTAGCTATGGTTCGAGAGAAGAATTAGTAAAAACCGTTCAAGAGATTAGCGTTAAAGCTAAAAATAGACTAATTTCGCCGCTCGATATTGATGAACAACTAATTAACAATCATCTATACACGCATGATTTGCCCGATGTAGATTTGCTTATCCGCACAAGTGGAGAACAACGAATAAGTAATTTTCTCTTGTGGCAAATAGCCTATGCAGAGCTGTATTTTACAGATGTTTTATGGCCTGATTTTACCAAAGAAGATCTGTATAAAGCTTTGCTGAATTATCAAAATAGAGAAAGAAGATTTGGAAGAACTAGTGACCAGCTTAATGAATAAATCTGAATTAAATAGATTGAAAAGATTTTTTAATATTTTATTGTTTTTAATCTTTTCTACAATAACAGTCAATGCTCAGGAAAACCCATTTGAC
This sequence comes from uncultured Flavobacteriaceae bacterium, assembly GCA_964636665.1. Lineage (GTDB taxonomy): Bacteria > Bacteroidota > Bacteroidia > Flavobacteriales > Flavobacteriaceae > JAAYLC01. Next base: position 8,930 of record CAZWVT010000024.1, on the reverse strand, counting down.
AGTGGCAAAAGATACACCATTCGATCAATTGCTGTTACGGGAACACAGAGTTTTAACGAACAAACCGTAATTGCTTTTACAGGATTAAGAGTTGGCGAGGAAATTCAAATTCCGGGTGAAAAGTTGAGTTCTGTCACTAAAAAACTTTGGGATCAAAATCTTTTTAGCGATATCGCATTCTATGTCACAGCAATGGATGGTGATGAAATCGATTTAGAACTTTATATCGTCGAACTTCCAAAACTTCATGAAGTTACCATCAGCGGAAAAGGAATCAGAAAATCCAAAAGAAAAGAAATCATCAACGATAACGACTTAAAGCCGGGAACCAAAATAACCAATAACCTCCTTACAACCACCAATAATTACATCAGAAAAAAATATCGCCAAGACGGGTTTTTCAATACAAAAACCACCATTACTACCAAACCTGTAATCGATTCCTTGGGCAATGAGATTTCTCAAGATATGCACATTCACATCGATCGTGGAAATCGGGTAAAAGTTAAAGACATCGACTTTACAGGAAACGAACAATTTAGTAATGCAAAATTGAGACGCGCTATGAAACAGACAAAACAGAAAAATTTTGTCAGATTCTGGAAGCGTTCAAAATATACTGAAGAAGGATATGAAGAAGACAAAGAGTCTATTTTAAGTAAATACAAATCCCAAGGATATCGTGATGCACGCATTGTAAATGATACCCTTATGGTTTTAGACGATAAGAATTTGGCTATAAATATTGATTTAGAAGAAGGAGACAAGTATTATTTTGGTGACATTCGATTTATTGGAAACAGCGTTTATACAGATTCACAACTTCGTCAAGTGTTGGGAATAAAAAGTGGCGATGTTTACAACGGCGTGTTATTGCAAAAAAGAATTGCTGATGACACCGATCCGGAAGCTGATGACATTACCAATTTATATCAAAACAACGGTTATTTAGCAGCGCGAATCAATCCTGTTGAAGTAGCCGTTCGGAACGATACCATTGATTTTGAAATACGAATCATGGAGCGGAATTTATTTTATTTTGACCACGTGACTGTTGTCGGAAACGACCGAACCAACGATCACGTAATCTATCGTGAATTGCGAACGCGTCCGGGTCAAAAATACAGCAAAAGAGACATTGTAAGAACCATCCGAGAATTGGGACAATTGAGTTTCTTCGATCCTGAAAAACTCAGCCCGAATTTTAAAAATGTGGATGAAGCCAACGGATTGGTCGATTTAGAATATTCCGTAGTAGAAAAAGGTTCCAGTCAAGTAGAAGTTCAAGGTGGATACGGCGGTGGTGGATTTATCGGAACCATTGGACTTTCCTTTAGGAATTTTTCACTTCGAAATATTTTTAACTGGGATTCTTATAACCCACTTCCTATGGGAGACGGACAGATGCTTTCGCTGCGAGCCCAAGCAAGTGCATATTATCAGACTTATAGCCTTTCGTTAACTGAACCTTGGTTAGGCGGGAAAAAACCGGTACAATTATCCACTTCCATTTCCCATACTGAACAGTATTATTACAATTATTACGACAGACGTGCCGACAAGAGTCGAAGTTTTACGATATCCGGAGCCTCCGTTGGGCTGGCAAAAAGAGTTACTTGGCCGGATGATTATTTTGTATGGTCAAACGCACTTAGTTTTCAACATTACAATTTAAGTAATTACAACACCGGATTGTTCACTTTCGGAGATGGTCAGTCTAACAACTTGGCTTATACGATTGGAATCAGCAGAAACAACACCTCTGCAAATCCGATTTACCCAATGAGTGGTTCTGATTTCAGCATTACCGCCAAATTGACTCCACCTTATTCACTATTCAACAATGTAGATTACAAAGAACTCCAATCCGAACGTGCTTTGATGGAAGATATCATTCAAGATCCCAATTCCAACAGCAGTCAAATCGTGGATGCTCGGAATCGCAGATCAGAAATTGACCAAGAAAGATTTAACTGGCTCGAATATTATAAAATCAAATTCAAAGGAGATTGGTACACCCGTTTGGTAGAGCGTCTTGTGCTTCGCACGGGAACTGAATTCGGATTTTTGGGAGCATATAACAATGCACGCGGAGTTCCACCTTTTGAACGTTACTTTTTAGGAGGTGACGGATTGGGCGCATATAGCTTGGACGGAAGAGAAATTATTCAGCTTCGTGGATATCCGAATCAATCCCTTAGCGATATTGACGGGAATACTATTTACAATAAATTTACGTTAGAAGTAAGATATCCTGTTACCTTAGCGCAAATGGCTTCAATTTATGTTTTAGGCTTTGCCGAAGGCGGTGCATCATTTAACAATTTTAAAGATTATAATCCTTTCGCACTCAAACGATCTGCCGGATTAGGATTGCGTATCTTTATGCCTGCGTTTGGAATGCTTGGAATTGATTTCGGTTATGGATTTGATTCAGTTCAAGGAAGAACAGAACCCAGTGGATGGCAAACACATTTTATTATAGGACAACAGTTTTAATTTTTGGCATAGTTTTTTCACAAGCATAGAATCGAACAAATTATGAAAATATCACGACAACTAATAATCTTTACTTTCATCCTCAGCGGCTTTATTGCTACAGCGCAACGGGGTATTACAATAGGATATATTGATATGGAATATATTCTAGAAAGTGTTCCCGAATATAAAGCTGCACAGATACAGTTGGAAGGAAGAGTCGAACGTTGGAGAAAGGACATTGAAAGAATGACCAATGAAATTGACCAAATGAAATTGGATTTAGCCAACGAACGCATCTTATTGACCAAAGAATTGATTGACGAACGTGAAGAAGAAATCAAAATTAAAGAAGACGAATTGATTGACTATCAGCAACAACGTTTTGGTCCGCAAGGTGATTTAATTACCCAGAGACGACAATTGGTACGCCCTATTCAAGATCAGGTTTTTAATATTATTCAAGAAATCGGTGATAATCGCAATTATGATTTTATTTTTGATAAATCTGCGGATGTGGTAATGTTATACGCTTCCGAGCGCCATGATATCAGCGACATGGTTTTGCGCAGCATTGAAAGAGCAGGACGTCGTGTACAAGCGACGAATCGCAGAGAGCAACGTCAAATTGAAATAGAAGAAGAACGCGACAGAACAGAACCGACAGAGCGAGAAAAAGAAATGGAAAAAAAACAAGAAGAGCGTGAAGAAATGTTAGATGCCCGAAGACGAGAAAGAGATTCCATTCGCGACGCAAGACAAAGAGAATACGAGGAACGAAGACAAAAAATGCTTGATGACAGACAACGTCGTCGTGATTCAGTTGAAAATGCCAGAAGAAACAGAGACTAAATAAATAATATCATATCTATAACACTTAAATTAAACTGCAAACAATGAAAAGAATGAAATCCATATTAGTTGCATTAGCACTAATCATAGGCTCGGTTGGAGTAACTGTAGCCCAGACGAAAATAGCCCATATTGATGCACAAGAATTAATTGAAGCTATGCCTGAATATAAGGCTGCACAGTCGTCTTTGGAAAAAATACAACGTTCTTATGAAACTGAAATTAAAGCAATGATGCGAGAGCTTGAAAATAAAGCCCGACTCTATGACAGTGAAGCAGGTTCAAAAACAGAACAAGAAAACCAAAGACGATTTGAAGAGATTCAGGATATGCAAAACAACGTTCAAGCTTACCGTCAGCAAGCACTAGAAGACCTCGATCAAAAGCGTGCAGATGTATTTAGACCGATTCTGGAAAAAGCGCAACAAGCCATTCAAAAAGTAGGAAAAGACCAAGGCTACCAATACGTGCTTGACGCTACTATGGGAAGCGGAATTATTTTGGCGGAAGGAAAAGACTTGATGCCTGACGTAAAAAAAGAACTTGGAATCTAAGTTTTTTAATAAACTTTCAATTAACAATGCCTGCAGTATGATTCTGCAGGTTTTTTTATTTTCATAAAATTAAAATATTTTACCTTTATGCCCTTATGAATTCACAAAATCCAATCGGTTTATTTGATTCCGGCGTAGGCGGCATCTCAATTTGGAAAGAAGTCCATAAATTGATGCCCAATGAAAATACCATTTACCTCGCTGACAGCAAATATGCACCTTATGGAAATCGTAGTGAAGAAGAAATCATACGTTTGAGCATCAAAAATGTTGAAAAATTAATATCGTTTAACTGCAAAATAATTATCGTTGCCTGTAATACAGCTACAACCAATGCCATTGCAGTTCTTCGAAAGAAATACAGCATTCCTCTTATTGGCATAGAACCTCCCATCAAACCGGCTGCTTTACAATCCAAAACCAAACGCATCGGCGTATTGGCTACCAAAGGCACGTTGAGCAGCGCACATTTTAATCAGGCATCAAAAAATTATACCCATCAAGTAAATATCATAGAAGTGATAGGTAAAAACCTTGTTCCTTTAATTGAAGCCGGAGAAATCAACAGTCCGAGAATTATAAGTTTACTTGAAAAATATACTGCGCCAATGATAGCAGCCAATGTTGATCATGTTGTTTTGGGTTGTACACATTATCCTTATCTCATTCCGATTTTACAACAAATTCTACCCAATCATGTTAAGATAACCGACTCCGGAGAGGCTGTCGCACGCCAGACCAAAAACGTTTTAAAAGAAAATAATTTAATCAATGAGGAAAATAAAACTCCGAAGCTGAGTTTTTATACCAATGGAAAAACTGATATTCTCAAATCGTTATTACAAGAATATTCTGACAATATAGAAATCGAAAATTTAGATTTTTAAGCGATTATTTTTTATACCAAGAAGAATACAAAGTATAATTTTCTGCTATGCGTTCAATTTCTCCTTTTGTCAATTCCGGACTGACATCTTTTATTTTTTTAGCAGGAATTCCGGCATAAATACTTCCACTTTTCACATGAGTGTTTTTAGAAACGACCGCACCTGCCGCAATAATACTATTACTTTCGATAATGCAATCGTCCATAACAATGGCGCCCATCCCTATCAGCACATTATCGCGGACAGTACAACCATGAACAATGGCATTGTGTCCGATTGATACATTATTTCCGATGACCGTAGGAGAAACTTTATAAGTAGCGTGAATAATCGCTCCGTCTTGAATATTTACTTTGTTTCCGATGGTAATTGAATTTACATCGCCCCGAATAACAGCATTGTACCAAACGCTACATTGCTCTCCAAGAATTACTTCTCCAACGATTACTGCACCTTGGGCTATAAAACAACTATCTGGAATTTTCGGGTGACTGTTATTCAGCGGTTGAATAATCATTATAAATTCACATTTGGACAGTTACAGTCGTATCTATCAGCGCGAACACCGAAATTATATCCTAATGTTATGCCGTGAAAACCGCCATTTTCAAATGTTATATTTCCCATTTCGTAAGTGTACATATAGGAGACAACAAAATTGTGGAAATTAACTCCAATTACCGGCGTAAGATGTTGCATCGATTGTGATTTGGTTCCAAGTCCGCTAAAATATTCGCCACTGTCCAACGCTCTTCTGTACGAAGCACCAATCCATCCTCTTCCGCCTTCAAATCGTCTGAACAAACGAGCACTGACATCTACAGAAGCTTCCTCTGTCAATTCTGTGAACATAAACATCGTGGACGCTTCCAATCCCCAATCGCGATTCATGGCGCCAAAAGTATAAGAGGCACCCAAAAGATATTTACGCTGATTTGTAGATTCTATATCTTCAGAATAATTTGTGCGTTCTTGGAAAAGTAAATTTTTTACTGTCAAATGCGCTGCAAAATCCAAAAAGTGATACGAGACTCCCACATCCACATTCAAATAAGTAGCACTTTCAATATTTCCGGTAATAATCGGGTCATAGTGATTCATATCAAACAGCGATTCATCCAATCTGGAATCAGTAAGTCCGAGACTTAATCCAAATGAAAGTTGGTTTAAATCAGTTGACAGATTTGAAAATGGAATATGGTGTGCATAGGTTAAATAACCCCCCGTTTGCGAGTGAAATCCGTTTTTATCATTGTAAAAAATCCCTCCAATTCCGGATCTTTCCGTGATGCGACTTGAAATATTAAAGGTCTGCAGGTTCGGCGCGTTTTGCTGGTCAAACCATTGTTGTCTTGCTCCCAGTCGTACGCGAGTTCCATGAGCCGCTCCAGCCATAGCAGGATGAATCAAGTACATATTATCAGAAAGATAATCCGCATAAATAGGAATACCATCTTGTGAAAAAGAAACAAAAGGTGCTAAAAGAAGGAGCAGGAGGGGAATAAGCTTAATCTTCATAATTGTTCTAATATCGATTTTAACGATTGTAGTTATATACAAAATCTTGTTTTTAATGTCTGTTTCAAAAATATCCCCAATATTACAAAACAAAATGTTAATCACAATCATTTATGTTTCATAAAATCTATTATTGGCAACTTTCAAATATAAAGTTTAATATGAAATAATAATCCTTGTAATGCATTTTTTTACAGAATTTCATCTTTTAAATGCTTAATTTAATGTTAGACATTCTTTTATACACCATTAAATTACTTAGGATTCCTTATTTTTGAAAAAATATTTTTGTTATGACTACCACAATTGAAATTGTTCCAACAACACATCCGGGAATTGTTAAATTCAATTTAAATATATTTCTTACTAAAACGCGAAGTTATGAATTTCATAACGTCGAGGAAGCTAAAATAAGTCCTTTGGCTCAAGAATTGTTTTACCTTCCTTTTGTGAAAACGGTTTTTATCTCACAAAATTTCATCGCCATTGAAAAATATGATATCGTCGCGTGGGAAGATGTACAAGAAGAGGTGGCTGTTTCTATTCTTAAATACTTAGATTCAGGGCGTGAAGTAATCATTGAGAAAAAGGAAAAAACTCCATTAAAAGTCTCTGTATATGCAGAAAGCACTCCAAATCCTCAGGTTATGCAATTTGTGACTAACAGCACACTTGTCGATGGGAATTTTGAATTTAAAAACCCGGAGGAAGCAAAATCTTCTCCATTGGCTCAAAAACTTTTTAATTTTCCATTTGTCAAAGAAGTTTTTATCCAAAAAAATTACATTTCCATTCATAAATATCCGATGCTGGATTGGGGTGAAATCACTATGGAAATCAGAGAATTTATAAAGAACTACTTAGATTCCGGAAAATCCATTTTAGCAGAAAAGCCTTCTACACGAGAAACTTCTGAGAATTCCGACAAACTTTTGACAAATTTTGAAAGGGAACTCATTGCCATTTTGGATGAATACGTCACTCCGGCTGTTGCTCAGGACGGCGGCTACATTTCTTTAGATTCCTTTGAAGCGAAAACCAAAACAGTAAATGTGCTTCTCCAAGGTGCATGCAGCGGATGTCCTTCATCTACGATTACATTAAAAAACGGAATTGAAAACCTGCTGAAGCAAATGCTGCCCGGAAAAGTGAATCACGTAGTTGCAATTAACGGATAGAATCCAAAATATTTATTTGAGTACTTTAAAAAAATCTTATTTATTAAAACACCGATTATGAGAGAAAAAATTCACGGCTTTGAACACTACATAGATTATTCTATTTCAAGATTTATCGATTTTCTCCCTTCTCTTTTTTCAGCGATACTTATTTTACTTGTCGGAATTTGGATGATTCGCTTTATCAATAAATACCTGGCAAAATTTTTTAAAAAGCGAGATTCTGATCCTACTTTAGAGAGTTTTATTTCAAAACTCATCGATTGGGGTCTTAAGATTCTACTTTTTGTATTGGTCGTAACGCAATTAGGGGTGGAATCTGCGTCATTGGTTGCTATAATTGGTGCTGCAGGCTTGGCCATTGGTCTGGCATTGCAGGGTTCACTTTCTAATTTTGCCGGCGGCGTTCTTATTTTGGTCTTACGTCCTTTTCGTGTAGGCGATTGGATCAGTGCACAAGGAGTAGAAGGAACCGTAACGGAAATTTCGATTTTCAATACGCGAATTACTACTTTCGGCAATCAAGTAGCCGTTATTCCAAATGGGATGTTGAGCAATGATAAAATCGTAAATTACAACGCTCTCGATATCCGAAGACAAAATCTGACCTTTTCCATCAGTTATAAAGATGACATAAAAAAGGCAAAAGACATTTTGATGAATCTTGTAATGGAACAAGAAACCGTGATTAAAGAAGAAGGCAAAAACCCAATGGTAGCAGTGGCTTCTCTCAATGAATATTCCGTAGATTTAACGCTTCGTTATTGGGCAAAAAACAGTGATTTTTGGGATTTGCATTTTTACATCCTTGAAGAAGCTAAAAGTCGGTTAAACGAGGCCGGTATTAATCCGCATCCGCAGCAAATACTTAAAGTCCAAAACAAAAAGAATTAAATGTGGTATAATAATTGAAATCGCATATAGATAAAATAAATAATTCTATTTTTGTAACATATTGTTAACAGATAAACTTTAAACAGATGAAAAAAATAATCTTATCCGGAATATTTCTTTTTGCGGGATTTATGATGTCGGCGCAACATGGCACTCTCGGAAGTGATATATATTCTCGAACTATCGACATTAATCAGAAAAATTTAGCTTTTGGTCTTTCAGAAGCAGAGTTTGAATTGGTCAAAGATCAAGCTTATGCGAATCCTGAATTTATTGCCGGTGTTATTTTTCAAGATAACAAACCGATAAGGGCTGGAGTTCCTATGCGATACAATGCACACGCAGATGAAATTGAAATTAAAAGTGACCCGAATGCTTCTGAAGTGGGTTCACTTGTCAAAGACCCGAACATTTTTGTAAAGATGGGCGATCAGTTTTATGTATTGATTCCTTATGAAGGTTCTATTGAAAGAGGAAGTTATTTTAATGTCCTACACGATGGAGACAACTACAGCCTCTATAAAAAAGTAACAGCAACATTTAAAGAAGGGCAACCTGCACAATCTACT
>CAZWVT010000023.1:0-25836 GCA_964636665.1 uncultured Flavobacteriaceae bacterium | reverse complement strand
AACCGCCTGTTTCGTCGGGCGATGCTGTCCAAGAAAAATCAGCTGTGGTTGGCATCAAGGTGTCTAAAGTTAAATCAGCAGGACTATGGCAGTCGTCATTTTCATCCAAAAACGTTATTTGTATTTGCGGACGCACCGTTCGATTATTATTTAAAGTAGTAGAAGGTGTACTTCCCGCATAAGAAATAGTTACATTGCTAATCGGATCTTTATTCCAAGAATAGCCATCCGAAGCCCATGGACTTGATCCAGCTGATTGGTCTGAAGCTACAGATATCTCAAGAGCTCCTCCATTATAAACAAAAGGAGTGTCAAACTCGATTTCCCACCAACCTATAGTAGAATTTAGCGAAGTTGGATTGTCATATACTTGTGTAGCCCCCGAAGTTAAAGTTGACCAATCTTGAGGTGCAGTAGGAACTTGAGTTGCAGTTGAGTTCTTCATCCAAACCTCAAATTCATGAGGAAAATTAGATTCTGCATTATTTGCTTTATACCAAGCAAGGTGAGTAATAATGGAACCGGGAATAATACCCGCCGCACTTAACTCTGCTTGAGAATAGTAATAATGGTGTCTGGAGTAAATAAAACTACTAGATCCGGTTGATTTGTATATCGGACCGGGATCACCAGTTGCACCATTGGAAGATGTTCCACTCTGACTACCTGCTCCAATAACAGCATTCACTTGAGAAAATAGTTGTATTGGCAATAAAAGAAATACAACTATTCCTATAAGGGGATAAAGTTTTTTCATTACATGTAATTTTTAATCATAATTAAATAGTGTTATAATAGCATTCTCCAAATATAGAATAATTCTTAAATAACTCCTAAATTATAAAGAGTATTTTATTTTCCTCTGAGGAAATTATGTAAGAATCATCATATAGTTTTTCTTTGAAATAGCTAAAATATAAAACTTAATGAAAACACAAAAATCTAAAGAGAACCTTAACGAGAATTAAATTGGTTCTATCGTCTCTTTTTATTATAAAAAAATAAAAAAAAGCACCTTGAATTTTATTCAAAGTGCTTAACATATATTGTGTGTTTTATTTTTTTATGCTTAACCGGCGAGGGCTTCGGCTCCACCCACAATTTCGAGAATTTCATTGGTAATGGCGGCCTGTCGAGCCTTGTTGTACTGCAATCGCAATTCATCTCGTAATTCCGTTGCATTGTCCGTTGCTTTATGCATCGCCGTCATTCGCGCTCCATGTTCACTTGCCACACTATCTCTAAGCGCTTTAAAAAGTTGCGTTTTCAAACTCTTTGGAATCAACTCCTCTATTATCTCCTCCTTAGATGGTTCAAATATATAAGGTACTTCGTTTGTCGAGACTTCTTCAGTTGCTTCTTTGGGTGAAATAGGCAAAAACGGTTCACTCATAATAACTTGAGTAGCCGCATTTTTGAAACTGTTATAAACCAAAATAATTTTATCGTAAGTTCCTTCAGTAAACAGCATCATCAATTCTTCAGCAATAACAGAAACATTCGCAAAAGTAAGATCTTCAATAATGTCGTTATTGTTTTGAATTACTTTTTGTTCTTTCTTTAAAATATCATTGCCTTTTTTTCCAAGGGTGATTAAATCTACATTTTTTTCGGCATACTGGGTTTGTATAAGGTTTCTCACTCCTTTTATAACGTTTGTATTAAACGCTCCCGCCAATCCACGATTGCTTGTAATAGCAACAACCAATACATTATTCGCTTCGCGTTGCTCCGCATACTTTCCGGCAGCATCGGCATCCAAAGTTCCGCTTAAATTTTGTAACAGTTCAGTTAGCTTTTCTGAATACGGACGCATGGCAGTAATGGCATCTTGTGCTTTTTTCAATTTTGCAGCCGATACCATTTTCATGGCGCTGGTAATCTGCATCGTTGAACTTACCGACGATATCCTACTTCTAATTTCCTTTAAATTGGCCATATTTTAATTTATAATCAAAAAGGTCATTTTATTTCTCAACCAATTCTGAGACGATATTTCTAAAAAAGCGACTAAAGGGAATCGGTCTCTCTAATCACTCAGATTATTTTCTGTATTTTGCCGTGAGTTCACTCGCTACTTTTTCAAGTACCGAAGTAAGTTCATCTGTAAATTTTCCGGACTTTAAAGCATCCAATGTATCTCTGTGAGCCACATTTAATGTCTCAATATAATCACGTTCAAATTCTTTTACTTTTTCAACAGGAACACTTCTCAATAAATTTTTTGATCCTGCATAAATAATCGCAATCTGATCTTCCACAGTATAGGGATCATTTTGCGCTTGTTTTAAAATTTCTACGTTACGTCTTCCTTTTTCAATTACATTTAATGTTGCTGAATCAAGGTCGGAACCAAATTTGGCAAAAGCTTCCAATTCACGGAACTGCGCTTGATCCAGTTTTAAGGTTCCCGCAACTTTTTTCATCGATTTGATTTGCGCGTTACCCCCTACACGAGACACTGAAATTCCCACGTTAATTGCCGGACGAACACCTGCGTTAAATAAATCGGATTCTAAGAAAATCTGTCCGTCGGTAATGGAAATTACGTTTGTAGGAATATAAGCGGAAACGTCTCCTGCTTGTGTTTCGATAATAGGAAGTGCGGTTAAGGAACCTCCTCCTTTTACTTTACCTTTTAAACTTTCAGGAAGGTCGTTCATATTTTGTGCAATCGTGTCATCCCCGATAATTTTTGCAGAACGCTCCAACAGTCTTGAGTGTAAGTAGAAAACGTCACCCGGATAAGCTTCACGTCCGGGCGGGCGACGCAATAAAAGAGAAACTTCACGATAAGCGACGGCTTGTTTAGATAAATCATCGTAAACAATCAATGCCGGACGTCCTGTATCTCGGAAATATTCTCCAATTGCAGCTCCGGCAAATGGTGCATAAACCTGCATAGGAGCAGGATCAGAAGCATTTGCGGCAACAATTGTGGTGTATGCCATTGCTCCTTTTTCTTCAAGAACACTTGCAATGTTTGCAACCGTAGAAGCTTTTTGACCAATCGCTACATAAATACAATACACGGGATTCCCTGCATCGTAAAATTCTTTTTGATTGATGATGGTATCTATACAAACAGTAGATTTACCTGTTTGACGGTCACCGATAACCAACTCTCTTTGCCCACGTCCTACCGGAATCATGGCATCGATGGCTTTTATTCCGGTTTGAAGCGGTTCTGTTACCGGTTGACGGAAGATAACTCCGGGAGCTTTACGTTCAAGCGGCATTTCATATGTTTCGCCTGCCAAAGGACCTTTTCCGTCAATAGGCTGTCCCAATGTATTCACAACACGTCCCACAATTCCTTCTCCTACATTAATAGAAGCAATGCGCTGGGTACGTCTTACTGTATCTCCTTCTTTAATTCCTTGTGAACTTCCGAGAAGTACAATTCCTATATTGTCTTCTTCCAAGTTCAAAACGATTCCTTGCAGTCCTCCTTCAAAGGAAACCAATTCTCCGTATTGTGCATTGGACAATCCATACGCACGAACAATTCCGTCTCCCACGGTCAACACCGTTCCCACCTCGTTTAATGAAGCTGTAGCTTCAAAATCGGTAAGTTGTTGTTTTAAGATTGCTGATACTTCAGCCGGTTTAACTTCTGCCATCTTTATAAAAATTATTGATAGTGGGTGTTTCCGCTATCAGTCGTTTTTTAGTTATATTGATTCGTAAATTTATTTTTTAAATTTTGGAATTGGTTGCGAATACTCGCATCATATTGAATATCTCCCACACGGAGGATAAAACCACCCAAAATCTCCGGATTGATTTCATTTTTAATCGTAACATTTTCACTTCCGGTGAGTGATTTTACTTTATCTAAAATCTTGTTTTCAATTTCAGGAGTCATTTCAACAGCTGTAATTACTACGGCATCTTTGATTCCCTTTTGCGCTTTATATAATTCTAAAAAGCTTTTTGACACTGCCGATAACAATTGCGTTCTTTTATTAGCTGTAAGTGTAGTTATCAAGGAATGTGTCAATTCGTTATATTCTGCAAATACCTTTTGCAAGATTTGCTGTTTGTCTTCAATTTTGATAACCGGGCTTTGCAATGCCACTTGTAATTCGCGACTGCCTTGAATGGTATCATATACAGATTTCATATCTCCATAGATTATTTCTTGGACATTTGATGCTTCTGCACTTTCCAACAACGCTTTTGCATACCTGACTGCTGCTCTACTACTCATAACTTTGTTCCTTTCGGAAATTATATAATTAGTTTAAAGTTGTTTCGCCCAACATTTCATCAACAAGCGACATTTGTTTTGCAGAATCTGACAATTCTGTTTTCACCATTTTTTCTGCAATCTCTATTGATAAATCGGCAACCTGCTTTTTTAATTCTGCCATTGCAGCTTTCTTTTCATTTTCGATTGCTTCTTGCGCTTGCGAAATCATTTTATCTGCTTCCTGTGAAGCTTCATTTTTGGCATCAGCGATCAATTTATCTTTAAATGCACGAGCTTCTTTTATCATGGCTTCGCGTTCTGCACGCGCTTCCTGAAGCAGGCGTTCATTGTCGGCTTGCAGGTTTTGCATTTCCAGCTTTGCTCTTTCTGCAGCTTCAAGGGCATCGTTAATAGATGCTTCCCTTCCTTTGACTGCGCCGAGAATCGGTTTCCAAGCAAATTTACGGAGAAGGAACAACAAGATTAAAAAAACAAATGTTGTCCAAAAAATCAAACTTTCCGGGGCTACTATGTTCATATTTTATGAAATGTAATTTTTATTGTTTTAAAAAAGAATGCTTCCCGCAGCCAACCGCTACAGGAAGAATTCCGTCGATTTTTAAGCAATCAAAGCTACAACTACTGCAAAAAGTGCAACTCCTTCAATAAGTGCTGCTGCAATAATCATTGCGGTTTGAATTTTTCCGGCTGCTTCAGGTTGTCTTGCCATAGCGTCCATTGCTGAACCTCCAATTTTACCAATTCCCCATCCTGCGCCGATTACTGCCAATCCGGCTCCGATTGCTGCTAATGTTCCTGTCATAATTAGAACTTTTAAAAATTAAACAAATAAAAAATCGTTATTCATGCGTTTCTTCTACTGCCTGACCGATGAACAACGCCGCAAGCAATGTAAACACATAAGCTTGCAATGCAGCCACCAACAATTTCAACGTACTCATAAACAATACGAATATGATGGAAACAGGAGAAACAAACGCAGATTCAAAAATAAATATCAATCCAAATAAGCTTAAAAGGATAATGTGGCCTGCAGTTATGTTTGCAAACAAACGCACCATTAAAGCAAAAGGTTTTGTAAACATTCCTGCAATTTCAATAGGAACCATTAAAACCCAAAGTGGTTTTGGCACATCAGGCGTCAATATATGACCCCAATAATGCTTGTTCCCACTAAAAATTGTCACGATGAAAACAATCAAAGCCATTACCATCGTAAAAATAATATTCCCGGTAACGTTTCCTCCGAATGGGAAAAATGGAATTAACCCGAGGAGATTGTTTAGCCATATAAAAAAGAAAACAGAAAGCAAGAAAGGCATATACTTATGATACTTCTTTACTCCAATATTTGGTATGGCAATTTCATTTCTCACAAACAAAATTAAAGGCTCCAAGAAACCTGCAAGTCTGCGAGGTGCTTTTTTATTTTTCCGGTAATGTCTTGCTGTAGGAATGAAAATCAGCAAAATCAATGTAAGTGTTATAAACATCGAGAACACTGTCTTTGTGATAGAGAAGTCCAAAGGTCTGTCTTCATATAAAAAAGGGCGTGACAGCGTAGATGCACTGTCAAACTTTTCTTTATCGAACTTATCGGCATAGAATATGTGCTCGTTATATTTTACGAATTCTCTTCCGTTTTCTTCTACAACAACACTTCCGCTGTTGTCATGTTCAAAACGTGCAGAGGAAAATATCGTCAATCCGTTATCCGTCCATAGAATCACAGGCAACGCCAAAGTTATTGGATGTCCGTCCCAATCAGCAATGTGAAATTCGTGAGAATCCCAAACGTGACCGTTAATCAGTTCTTTGGGATCAAATGCTCCTTCTTCGTTTTCTTGTGCGAAGGCTTCACCAAAGGAAAAGAATACAATTGTAAGTACTAATAAAGAACGTAGATACTGTGTGGCGAATCTCATATGCTTTTGACTAAAAATGATAAGCTCTTTAAAATTTGTGCAAAAGTACAATTTTTAGCCATATAAAAAAGCAGAGACTTAAATTTGTTTGTCAGCAATTGCAAAACACGGATTATTTAACATCTGAAAAGAATTTTTCCACCTATATTTTATTTATTCTCCAATGTTTCAATTAATTATCTTTTTTAAGACGTGTAATCGTTGCGCTGCAAGATGTAGGATTTCATAGGACAAGTTTTTTGGAAATTCAAATGCAAAATTCAATTTACAATTGATCCTGATATATCGTTTGTGCAAAGTCTCTCAAATTGTATTGGGAGCGCATCACTTGCCCATAAGCTCCTACAGTCCGAATGGCTATTAAATCTCCTCTTGCGGTTTCGGACAAGGAAACGGCTTTGCCAAAACAATCGGAAGATTCGCAAATCGGACCGACGATGTCGTATTTATAGGTTGGGTTTTCTTGTGGTTTGCTTATATTCTGAATGTGATGAAACGATTGATACAATGCAGGTCGAATCAAATCCGTCATTCCGGCATCTAAAATGGCAAAATTAGTTTTTACGCCTTCCTTTATATATACCACTTTAGAAATAAGCGCACCACATTGCGCAACAACCGATCGTCCTAATTCGAAATGCAATGTTTGATGCGGTAAAAGCTCAATAAATTTATCAAACACAGAAAAGAAAGCATCAAAATCCGGAATCAATTCTTCGTCCGGATTTTGGTAATTTACGCCCAATCCGCCTCCTACATTGATGTGGTCGATACTGATGTTCCGCTCTTTAAATTCCTTTTGCAATTCATTGACTCTGTTGCAAAGATTCTTAAAAACACTCAAGTCCCGAATTTGGGAGCCTATGTGAAAATGCAGTCCTTTTAACTCAATATTTTTTAAGGTTTTTAATTGCTCAAATAGGGTGTCAAATTCCCAATAATTAATGCCGAATTTGTTTTCTTCCAAACCTGTCGTAATGTAATGATGGGTTTTGGCGTTTACATTTGGGTTCAAACGAATTGCAATCGGTGCTTTTCTCTCATATTTAGAGGCAATTTCATCAATAACAATAAGCTCCGGAATCGATTCTACATTAAACGTAAAAATATCAGCATTTAATGCAGTGCTGATTTCCTCATCGGTTTTACCAACTCCGGCAAAGGCAATTTGATTTCCTTTAAATCCATTTTCAAGCGCCCATTTGATTTCATTCCCACTTACCGTATCAATTCCAAATCCACTTTTTTGAATTTGCTCCAAGATGCGTTTGTCGGCGTTGGCTTTCATAGCATAATGTACGACATAAGGTTTGTTTTCTATCGCTTTTTGAATGGTTTGCAATGTTGCATCCAAAATGTTTAAATCGTAAAAATAAAAAGGCGTTGCATGTTTTTTTAGCAACTCTATCCGTTCTTCTGTAAACATTTTCATTTTTCAAAAAGTTGATTCAGCTGAATTAATGCTGCGTTTTTATCTTCGGTATTGACCAAAAGTGAAATGTTATGATTGCTTCCTCCGTAAGAAATCATACGGATGGGAACTTCTTTCAAAGCTTTAAAAACATTGAGTGCCACACCTTTGTCTTTTTTGACAAAATCTCCCACCACACAGATAATCGATTGGTCTTTATCAACTTCCACTTTTCCGTATTGATTGATTTCTTTTACAATTTGGTCAAGGTGCGTAGTGTCGTCAATCGTTACAGAAACAGCCACTTCCGAGGTAGTAATCATATCTATGGAAGTTTTATACAGCTCGAAAATTTCAAAAACTTTTCTCAAGAATCCATACGCCAACAACATTCTGCCGGATTTAATTTTTATGGCACAAATTCCGTCTTTAGCAGCTATTGCTTTGATGCCGTGTCCGGAAGATTTTGAAGTTATTAAAGTTCCTTCAGATTTGGAATCGAGGGTGCTTTTTAAACGAACGGAAATGTTGGCGTTTTTGGCGGGTAAGATGCTTGAAGGATGGAGTACTTTTGCACCGAAATAAGCTAATTCCGCCGCTTCATCAAATGACAAATACTGAATGGGTTTGGTATTTTCAACGATTCTCGGGTCGTTGTTGTGCATGCCGTCAATATCAGTCCAAATTTGTACTTCATCGGCATCAACAGCTACTCCAATTAAAGATGCAGAATAATCGCTGCCCCCTCTTTTTAAATTATCGATTTCTCCATATCTGTTGCGGCAAATAAAACCTTGCGTTATAAATAATTCAGTTGATTGATGCTCGTTCAATAAGCGCGTCAAATTTTCTTTGATGTAAAAATAATCCGGTTCCAAATCCTTGTCGATGCGCATAAATTGCAATGCAGATAACAATTTTGATTCTTGATTGATTTCCTCCAAATACAACTGAAACAAAGCAGTTGAAAGCAATTCGCCTTGAGCCAGGACTGCTTTTTCTTCATGAATCGTAAATGAGTCTTGTGTAAAACTCAATAAATAATCAAAATGAGAATCGACCAATTCTTTTCCTTTGACCTTAAAATCATCTTCCGAAAAAAGCGCTTCAACTTCTTGGTAATATTTGGTGCGAAGTCCTGCTATCAATTCCGCTGCGAGTTTGTTTTTCTTTTTGAATAAATAACTGGCGATTTCGACCAAGCTGTTTGTTGTACCCGACATTGCAGAAAGCACAACAATTTTTTTTCCGGAAACTTCTTGTGCCAATTCAGCAACCCTCTTCATTCGAGCTGCAGAACCGACAGAAGTTCCTCCAAACTTCATAATTATCATAAAAATAAACTTAAGATTGCAAAAGTAGTAAAGCAGAAATTTTATGCCCTTTAAAGCGCGATTTATTAAATAAATTCAAAGTCCTTTTTGAAATTGAATTGGCGGTTCTTAATAATATTTAGTAGAAGGATTAATAATCTTCATCGCCAATACAATTTCGATTAACAGATAAATAAAATAAGGTGCGAAAAAGGAAATAAAATCAGGAATTTTGGAAAAATCTTCCATTTGAATTAACGGAAGCAGGAAAATTAATGCCGATGCCATTTTAAAAATAATTGAAGCCATAAATGCATAGCCTACAAAATCGGGGAAACTTCGTCCAATCCAGGAAAGAATTCCAAAAATTAATGCGGTTACGACAAAATGAAATGCATAAATGCTCCAAACCGGATAATAGAAATATACATTGTGATAACCCGAAACGACAAAAAGATGAACTGCAAAGAGAATTAATGTAATTATTATGAGCAGTATCATATATACTATAAATTCTTGACGTTTCATGTTATTGGTCTTTTGTCATCTTGGTCAATTGCCTGATAATTACATACAGGCTTAAAAATACGCCGGAGAGTGAACAAATAATGGTAAATGCTGAATATTCGTTAGGGAATCGTTTGTCCAATCGTACGCCGATAAACGCACCCAATCCGATAATAAATCCCATTTGCAATGCAATGCCTGAAAAAATCATCCATTTTTTAATTCCATCATCATCTTTAGACATCACATCTTCGTATTAAGCATCTTGCATCTTTTTCTCTGTTACAGCTTTTTCTTTTGTATTCAGGGTTTTGATTTTTTTATCGGACATCAAGCAAGAAGCATTTATGATTGCGCCGGGTTCTACGGCGAGTTTACCGACTGTCAATTCTCCGTCAATTTGCGCTGTGGCTCGAATGGTGAGCGTTCCCAAAACTTCCAAAGTGCCTTCTATGCGTCCTTCGATATCGGCATGATCACATTTTAAATGCCCGATAATAATGCCTGATTTACCGATTACTACTTTTGTCGGTGTTTGTATAGAACCTTCTATATGACCGTCTATTCTAAAAAAACCTTCAGAAGAAATATCTCCCTTAAAAATGGTTCCCTCATTGATACGGTTTTGAGCAGTTCCGGGTTCGAGTATCTTTTTCTTTTCTTTTTTAGCAGACAACATATTTGATAATTTTAAAATTTATGGGGTTTCGGTTTTAGGTTTGTTTATATCTTTATTTAAATATAAATCTAAATTTTTATGAATTTGTAGGATTTGATAATTGGTGCTGGAAATTTCAAAAAACGGGTGTTCTACCTCATAATCTTTCTTCTCATTTAAGGTTTCACCAAATCCACGGGATCCCAATTTTGATTTTAAACCATGGACTACCACAAAGTTTATTTCATCCGTGTAATAATCCAAAGAGGTTGACATATCAGTGTATTCCAAATCCGTAATTGCTTGGTCGATAAGCGTTTTCAACTGTTCGGCATCTTCTTTATTTGCAATTGGAAATTGATAAATTAATTTCCACCTGTCGGGTTTGTCATCCGCCTCAAAAGTTGCAGTTTTAAACTTCGGTATCAACTCATCTATTATTTTTTGAGCTTGTTTTCCTTCTTCGGTATTCGGATAAGTCAGTGCTACGAAATTCAACGCTTTTTCATATCGACTGAATCCTTCTTTTTTACCGATTGCAATGGCTTTTAGCAATTCAAACTTAGGAACGATTTCAGTTCCGTTGTACTTCAAAATATATTCGTCACACTGGTCTATCACGGTTTGATATTGTTCCGCTTCAAACTTTCTGTACAATTCTTTGTATTTAAATTCCGGACTGGATTCATCTGTAGCCAACAGCGTATTTGGATTTCTGAGAATCTCCGCATAACGGCTATCGCTGTGATTTGTCAAAATATCGTCATAATAAAAAGCAACTTTATCCGGACGTTCGAGAATTTCATAAACGCGCAGCAAATTGTATTTTGAAGGAACAATCAAACGTTCTTCAGGAGCGTTTTCCAAGACTTTTTCCAAGCGTTCTGCCGATAATTCATATTCTCGAAATTTCTCTTTATAGATAAGGCCCAATTGATAATATGCAAAATTTCGTTCCACATTTATGCTGTCGATAACTTGTGGGTCGGTAGGAATTTGCGCAATGTAAGTTTCAGGTTTAAACAATACATTTTCGGCGATGGATATTTCTTCCCCTTCTTCAATTTCATCCAATTCTCCAGCAATTGATGTTCTGGCAGATGTACGCCAATCATCTTCCAAAGCTCTGTCACCCCATTGCTTGCGAAATTCTTGTTTTCCATAAGAAACCGTGGAAGGATTGTAAAAATAAAACGTTCCCGAAGTGTTGGTATTGTTATCTCTTCTTCTTGAAAAGAATTCATCATCGCGAATTCCTTGTTCGGCTTTGGCGCTCGCTATGCTGTCTTGATGCGCTTTTTCTCGGAGCCGGTCTGTATATTTTACAAAATATTCCAATCGTTCGTCATCGTTCATGGCAATGAGATTGA
Source organism: uncultured Flavobacteriaceae bacterium (assembly GCA_964636665.1). Classification (GTDB taxonomy): domain Bacteria; phylum Bacteroidota; class Bacteroidia; order Flavobacteriales; family Flavobacteriaceae; genus JAAYLC01. The sequence continues at coordinate 14,436 of CAZWVT010000023.1, read as the reverse complement.
GAATGCTGTCATTTACAACAGCAATTTCCTCGTAGTGAATCACATCGTCGAGATTTTCTCGTTTTTTCTTGACTATTCTATATTCTCGCGTTCTGTCTTCCATAAAAATCAAGGTGCTGTCATAATACTGTCCGGCAGTACGATAGCGCGCATCGTCAAAATTTATTTCGGCGAGCGTATAGTAATTTTTGGATTGAAGAATCCGGTCTTGTTTAAAATTACGAATGGATTTGTTATAATCTTCAACAGCTTCAGGAATTTCTCCATTGATTCGATGAAACTCAGCTTTAGAATAATAAATACGGTCTAAAAATGGACGATTCTCTCTGTCCCTAGCCAATTTTTCAAACAATTCCAATTGCGCTACTTTATCGCCATTTTCATAATCGAAATTTTTCGCTTTTTCCAGGAATGCATTGATGTAATAACTCCAGGAAGTTCTTCTTTTTAACTCGATTACTTTGTCGAAAGAAGCATTGGCACTATCTGTTTCTTCAAGCGCATTGTGCAATTGTCCTTTGATAAATAAATACCGTCCTTTTAATTCGTTGTTTTTTACGTTTTCTGCTGCGATTTTGATAAAAGGCAAAGCATCGGCAAGGGAATCGATATTCACATAAGCTTCGGCAATCATCGCATGACCATCCACCCAATCTTCGTGTTCGATATAATCTTCCGACAACATGCTTTTTAAATTCTTAATGGCCAGCTCTTCATTTTGCAATCTGACATTTGTTTTTGCTTTCCAAATTCGAGCGGAATTAACACTGTTGCTCTCAGGATAACGGTCTAAAATAAAATTGAAAGCGTCCAATGCAGGAATAAACCGACCTTCGTAATAACGAGCTTTTCCTAACAACATATACGATTCGTCAATCTTGGGATTGTTTTCCTTTCCGTCGATATACATCGAATGTTTTTGGATGGCCTTGGTTGCTTTTTCTTCAGCAACGGCAAATTGTCCGGGTTGATCGCCCCGAACGGTTTCCAAATTTTCTTCAATGTGGATGCGTTCTATCGGAAGAATGTCCCAAAAATTATCATTGTATTCAGCCGCGAGTTGCATTTTGGCATCTTCATAAGCAATTTCTCCGTTGTAGAGAATATTATACTCGGTAGTCAGCGCATGCATATTTCGACTCAAAAAAGTATTCTTTTTTCGAGAACACGCTGTTATTAAGCTAACAGCCAACAGAATAAGGGTGATTTTATATAAAAAATTCATGCTGTTTACACAATAAAATCTATTTCTTTTTAATTTTAAGAAGGTGTTTAATACACAAACTTAAAAGCTTCGTCTTTAGTATTTAATGACTTAAAGAATCTGTAAAAATACATTACTTTTTCAGACTATATAGAATAGAAGGTTTAAAATTAATACTTGAAGCTGTCAGACACTTTGAAACCTTTGTATCTTTGCAAAAAATTTGAAAACATGAATGATTTTCACTCGCTTGTCGTTTCTGCCATAAAAAGAGAAACGCCTTATGCTGTTTCTGTGGAATTTGAGATTCCGAATCATTTGAAAGATAAATTCAAATTTAAAGCAGGACAGTACGTAACTATCAAATATATTCACAACGATAAAGAAATTCGGCGCGCTTATTCCATTTGCTCGTCTCCTAATTATAAAAATCTGTGTGTCGGTATTAAGAAAGTCGATCACGGAATTTTCTCGTCATTTGCCAATGATGAATTAAAAGTCGGCGACCGTCTTGAAGTAATGGCGCCTACCGGTAAATTTTTGTTGGAACCCAATTTGCGAAATTATGCGGCTTTTGCAGCCGGCAGCGGAATCACGCCGATTATGTCGCTGATAAAATCGACTTTGGAAGAAGAAGAAAACACGACATTTTTATTGGTTTATGGAAATCGCACCTTGGAAGAAACAATGTTTTACGATGAAATTGCCGAATTGAAAGAAAGATATCCGGAACGATTTTTTGTCGAATTTCTATTTAGCCGTCGCGAAGAAAAAATCGGACGTTTTGGTCGAATTGACCGGGGAATGGTGAATTATTTCCTTAAAAACAAATATGAAAACACACGCTATGAATCTTTCTATTTGTGTGGTCCGGAAGAAATGATTGATGAAGTTGCAGCTACTTTAAAAACATCGGGAATAAACAGCAAGCAAGTGCATCATGAACTTTTTTCAACTGCCGAAAAAGGGTTGTTGGTTGAAAAACACGACGGCAATACGCAAATCACGATAATTCTTGACGATGAAGAAGAAACTTTCGAAATGCCGCAGACCAAGTCGGTACTTGAAGCTGCATTAAATGAAGGCTTGGATGCGCCTTATTCGTGTCAAGGGGGAATTTGCAGCACTTGCATCGCCAAAATTAAAGAGGGAAAAGCAGAAATGCGTAAAAACCAAATTCTCACTGATTCAGAAATTGCCGAAGGACTTATTCTCACTTGTCAGGCACATCCCACAACCGAGCGTTTGATTGTAGATTACGACGATATTTAATTATTTTTTGCTGCTTTTTATTACTCGATAAAGTTCATTTACAATTTTTTGAGGAGCGATTGTTCGCATGGCATTTTCGTATCCGGAAGGAAATTTATTTCCGTAAATACTCGTAGGAATTAAAGGATATTTATCGTTGTCGGCGGTGATTTGATTTTCTTCATCTTGACCAAACGGTGCAAAACCGGCAAACGGATGTGTAACCCCCCAAATCGTCAGCACCGGAATTCCAAAAATGGCAGCAAGATGTCCATTTCCGCTGTCCATACCTATAAAAGCGTCTAGATTGGAAATCAATTGAAGTTCGTCTGAAAAAGACAATTTCCCGGCGACATTGATTCCGTTTTCAAGTTCTTTTACCCACGTTTCAAATTGCTTTATTTCCTGCTGTCCGCCACCAAACAATAAAAGTTTGAAATCACCGGATTTGTCGAGAATTTGCAATAAATTTTTCATCAAATCCGGCGGGTACATTTTTCCTTCGTGTGCTGCAAACGGAGCAATCCCGATAAATGATTTGGTTTTATCATTTAAAATTTCACGGAATTTCTCCGGAACAGCCGATTTTGGTGGCGGTGTATAATTCTTTAAAGAAATCGGATAACCGAGTTTGGAAAAAACATCCGCATACCGTTGATGAGTTGTTTTTAGTTGTTTGAAATAGAATGGTTTTCCGGAAACCAACGCTTTTTTGGCTCTTCTTCCTTTATCGATGGTTTTAACGGGAATTCCGTTTAAATTAAAATAAACTGAGAGCATTTTGGTTCGGAGAACGTCGTGCAAATCGGCTACGGCATCAATTTTATGGGATTTAGCTTGTTTTCCCAACTTCAATAAACGCAGTCCTTTATGTTCTTTTTTTACATCTGCTTCAATGAAATTTACCTCGAGAACCAATTCATAAAGTGGCTTGAAAAAAGGGCGGGACAGCACTGTCAATTGAAGGTCAGGATAGGTCTGCCTTAAAATTTTCAGAATCGGTATCATCATTGCCACATCTCCGAGGGCAGATAAACGCATCACGAGAATATGTTGTGGCAAAGACATAAAGTAGAATGATTATTTCTTTTCGCGCAAGACCGGATTCAATTCATCGTCGTTGTACATCTTCATCTGCTTGTAAACTTTCATATATTTTCGTCCGTGGGCAATATCGTCCAACAACTGATTGATAGCAGTGCTTAAATCTACACGTTGCTGCAGCAGAATGTCCAATTTTGCCTGACAAACCATACGGTGTTCTTGGGAAGCATCTTCACGATTGGCTTCTTCTGCCATATGATATATTTTTAAAGCCAGAATCGACAACCGATCAATTCCCCAAGCCGGACTTTCGGTATTGATAGTCGCATCTTCATTGACCTTAACGTCTTTAAATTTTTCGAAAAAATAACTGTCGATATATTCAACGGTATCGGTTCTATCTTGATTGGAAGCATCGATTTTGCGTTTCAGTTCCAAAGCGGCAACCGGATCGATTTGAGGATCGCGGATAATGTCTTCATAATGCCACTGAACGGTATCTATCCAACATTTTCTGTACAGTAAGTGTTCGATAAGATTTTCTTGAGCATCGTATGGATTTTCGAACGGTTGGTCAACCTTGTCGATTTCGTGATATTTTTCTATCACTTCCTGAAAAATTTTGTTTGCTTTGTCTGAAAACATAGTGTCTGATTTAGTTCATTTATATTATCTGAAAACGGAATCTAATTTTTTTCTAAAATATGTAAATATTCATAAGTTGACGACGCTTTGTGATTCCGATTTTCAGTTTTATCAGCCTTAAACCGCCGGTGTTTTTTTTTGGCTAATTCGTAATTTCCATATTTTTCCATAATGGTTTTAACTTGTATTTCCGACATCAATCCCTCGTTGTTGTAACTCAGAAAAATGTATTTGAAATTGGCATTTTTTATCAATTCTTCAAAGGAATTAAGCACTGCTCCTTTTCTGCACCAATCACTTTTGTAATAATTCCGCAGTCCTGTTTTTCCTTGAGGTACAAAGGTATCATATTTTGCAATAGTAGTTAGCAGATGATAATTGGCACCGTATTGCCGTGCATTGTACGGCGGATCCAGATAAAGAATATCTCCTTCTATTTTATTAATCAGTTGGTTGCTGTCTTCACAATATACTCGATGCGGATTTTCCGTAAGTTCAAACAATGCGGGAATGAGAACTAATGGTTTTTCCGCAGTTTTTTTTATGTGTTTTAAAAAAGCCCCGTAAACAGAAGCCGTATTGGCGACTTTATCCGCACTTTCAAGCAATGAAGCTATCAGGAAAAAATACTGGTCTTCGTTAATTTCTCCTTCCGTTTTCCATTGGTTTATTTTTTGACGAATGGCATCAATTTTTTGTCCGTTTTCAGCTGTAAAATAATTTCGGTTTCCGCTTCCGCCCGCTGCGTAATTTTCATAGATGAATCCTTTAATGCCGGGCAATGTATTTAATTCCCCGATATAAGATTCATAAGCAAAAGGTTTGTTATTTCCGATGTAATTTCGGTTTAATACATAGCTGTAATACTCCACGTCATTGGCGATGATTTGCTTTGCTTTTCCTTTAAAGGTTCGTCCTACAATTCCGGTGCCGGCAAAGAGGTCGCAAAAAGCAAATTGAAATAAATCTGCTCCGCACTTTTTGGTTACAGTTTTATAGATAAACTCCGATAAAGTGTGTTTTGAACCGATATAATTCATTTTTTGTCGTGTATTTAAGGCCGTCTTATCCAAATGATATCGCTTTCAATTTGATGGTCGTCAAATGTAATAGAATACAGCATAGAAGCATCAAAGTTTTGTAAGTAATTTTCCACCGCATCTTTAATCAGATTCAGTTCTGCTTTCATTTTCCAATGATTTCCTTTAGGGTCGTAAACAATGACAAACAACCTATTTTTAAGATGAAATCGCTTTTGTTTGCTTTGATTTTTATACAGCCATTGAATCAATTTTCGTTCATTCCGAATCGCCCAATCATAAGGATATCCGAATTTTTCAGGGAAAACACTTGTTTTGTGGTCAAAGGGAATATTATTGATGAAAAAATCTTTGTCCGGGTCTTTTTCTTTAGCAGGAATTACGCCATCGGAACTACAGAATAAATCCTCTATCGCTTTGGCACTTTGGAAATTATACCACCTATTGGCGGCGTATTGGAAAATTTCATTTTTGTTTAATCCATATTTTAAATAAACTTCCTTAATCTTATCAATCAGCTTTTCCCAGCTTGTTGTTTCATAGATGAAATTCGTGTATCCGTCCCACAAATCGTTTTGTTTCCGATACCAACGATATGGATAGGCATGTCTTTTTTTTAATTCTTTTTCCAAAAAAATAAAATCCATTTTTGTTTGATTAAAACATAAATATCAATCCGATTATCACAATAATCCACAACAGAAATTCTTTAAACCATATTTCTATTTTACGCTCTTTTCTGTATATCTGAGATTTTTCTTCTTCAAAAAAGGGAGCGGCAATAATTGCTGCAGGAGGGATTAAAAAAAACATTTCTGCTCCGGTTTTTTCAGGCGTTAACAACGCGAGAAGCAAACTGAACATAAAAATATAAAACTGTAGGAATTGTCTGGATTTTTCTTTCAATGAATAAGAAGAAAATTTAAATATTTTATAAAATCCAATCCAAATACCAAACGAGATAAAAGTAGTAGTCGGGATAAGCAAACTGATTTCGTTGTAAGCAGTAAAATCCAGAGAAGTTGGTTTTATCCAAGTTTGAAACCACTGCAACGAACCTTCGCTTAGTAAAATCACACTGATTGCTATAATCATAATGAGAAATACTCCTGCGAGCGGCATCAAAAAATGTTTATACGTCCTGTTTGGTTTTTGGAGAATTGACAACCACAATGGCAGCAAATAAATAATACTCCAAAAATAAAACATTGAAGCGATTGTAATCCACAATGAAGCATCTACAATTTTCCTAACTGTGTTGGTGTCTTTTTCCAAACTAAAGAGACGGCGCATTGCCAACAACAAGAAGACAGAAGCGAAAAAAACCGAATGATTTTCAAAAATTTCAGGAAAGAACAACGTAAAAAAAGTAAACAAAAAAATGGCATAATCCGTTGTGTCGGTTATTTTATTCTTATGAATGATAAAATTAAAAAGCTGAATCATAAAAAGAAACGCAATTAATTTTATGACAATCACAGAAATCTGTGAAAGATTAAATTCTGATAATGTGCTAATTAGATAAATTCCATAAGCAAATGACAAATAAATCATCAAGAATACTATGGTTCCGGGTTGAGATTTTTTTAAAAAGCTTGTTAACATAGGAGGCTTTTTATATTTTTGCTTCTTTAATATCTGTAAATTATGACTTGGAGAGGTTTTTGGGAAGCTATTGGCTCCATATTCGAAGATTTTCTTTTGATTCCTTTAGACGCATTACGCGCTCTTGAACTGGAATCTTGGTGGGCTGCTAATTTTATTTCTTGGATTTTCGTTATCATCGGTTCCATTGCCTTGGTATATTGGTTGAAACAATTGATTGCATTCGACGAAAACACTGAGAAAACATACACTTACGACGAAAGGATATAGGTTAATTATTACAAATCAAAACCGATATCCTTTCGGTAATACATCTTGTCAAACGTTATTTCCGTAATGTTTTGGTAAGATTTTTTTAATGCTTCTTTGTAATCTTCCGCCATGGAACTAACTGCGAGCACACGGCCTCCGTCTGTTAGAATTTTTCCGTTTTCTTCCTTTGTTCCTGCGTGAAAAACGATGCTGTCTTTTACATTTTTCAGACCTGTAATCTCTTTTCCTTTTTCATAATCTTCCGGATACCCGCCGGAAACCAGCATTACTGTAGCAGCAGCACGCGGATTGATTTCCAATGAGGTTTCGTCCAACTTTTGTTTTGCGGTTGCTTCCATTAAACTCACAAAATCGCTTTGGATTCGCAATAAAACAGCTTCCGTTTCAGGATCGCCCATCCGAACGTTGTATTCGATAACATAAGGTTCGCCTCCTACTTTTATCAATCCTAAAAAAATAAATCCTTTGTAATCGATATCTTCTTCGACAATTCCTTTCATTGTCGGGATTACAATCCGTTCTTCTACTTTTTTAAGGAATTCCTCATCTGCAAAAGGAACTGGAGAAACAGCCCCCATTCCGCCCGTATTTAATCCCGTGTCGCCCGCTCCGATTCGTTTGTAATCTTTGGCTGTTGGAAGCATTTTATAATTTTTACCGTCGGTAAGCACAAAAACACTCAATTCAATTCCGTCAAGAAATTCTTCTACGACGACTTTCTCACTTGCCTTTCCGAATTTGTTGTCCACAAGCATTTTTTCCAGTTCTGATTGCGCTTCTTTTAAATCGTCTATAATCAGCACGCCTTTTCCTGCTGCAAGTCCGTCGGCTTTCAATACATACGGAGGTTTTAGCGTTTCAAGAAAAGATTTTCCTGCTGTTAGGGAATCCTCAGTAAAACATTCATAAGCAGCTGTCGGAATGTTGTATCGTGCCATAAATTCCTTTGCGCGCTGCTTGCTTCCTTCCAAAAGCGCACCCCGTTTTGAAGGCCCTATCATCATAACATCCTTTAACGCTTCATCTTGTGCGAAAAAATCTACAATTCCATTTACCAAAGGCGCTTCCGGCCCTACGATGACCATATTTATTTCGTGTTTTAAAACTGCGTTTTTTATTGCATCGAAATCGGCAACAGCAATGTCCAGATTGGTGGCAATGGCAGTAGTTCCGGCATTTCCGGGAGCGACAAACAACGCTGCACAACGGTTGCTTTGTGCAATTTTATAGGCGAAAGTATGCTCTCTTCCTCCGGAACCAAGAATGAGGATGTTCATTTTTTTAAGTTTTTATGAAAACAAAAGTAGGAATTTTTGAATTAGTGAGTAAGATGAGGGTTGAGTAGGGTTTTTTATTCTTGGTATTATTGTTTTAATTTGGATTCAAATTGTTTTAGTTTTCCGGCTTTTGTTCTTTTTAAAAAATCCCTCTTTTTAAAAGTGAAATGCAAATTTGGTTCTAAGTAATTGTGAATTCCTTCTTGAATTTTACTTATTTGATTTTTATCTAGCTCTTGATTGCTGACATATTCAATTACAAATGAATCAAGTGCAGTTTGTTTAACCAAAAATTCTTTGACACTTCCGTTTTCATCTATTAAATTTTTAGTTATATATGAAAACGTCCATCCTAAACATTGTTTGCCACTTGGTAAATAAACGATGTCGTCTGAACGACCGATTAATTTTTTCAGAATTGTTTTGGAACCATCAGATGATTTTTCCAATATTCCTATATCTCCAATGTCATACCGTATAAAAGGATGTGCTTTGTTATACAAGGACGTAATCACTACCTTGCCTTCTTCACCGAAAGGCACTTTTTTAAAGTTTTCATCTAAAATTTCAACAAAAAGTGTTTGCGAGTTGACTTCCCATTCTCCCGCCGGATTTTGGAATGCAATCAAATCAAGTTCGGAAGCTCCATATTCATTTACGACCGGTACTCCAATGGTTTCTTCCAACATTTGTTTATCCTCAGGAAACAACATTTCGGCTGTTACAATACAAACTTTAAGTGTAGGGCATTCATTTTTTAATACAATATTTTTTTCCTTTAGATACTTTCCAAAAGCAACTATTGATGTGGTATAACCATTTATATAATCAAACTTTTTCTGTCTGAATTTGTTTAAAATCTTTTCCATCGCCGCTTCATCCAAATCATATACAGAAAATCTATAGCGGCTGGCAAGTAAATCTTTAATTCTTTCCTTAGCTGCTTTAATCTTATTTAAAGGAATTCCATAAAAACGTGCTTGATAAGACTTATTGAAATCAATAGAATACCATCCAAATTTATGAATGCCATTGACCCAAGCCATTGCTTGACAAAATTTGTCCTTAGCAAAAATAAATGGATTTCCTGTAGAGCCTGAAGTTCTATTTACATATACATTTTTAATCTTATACCCTCGGGAAAGTCGTTCTTCCAATGGTCTTTGCAAATCCTTTTTGGTCAAAACCGGTAAATCTTCCCAGTTTTGTGGGAGTTTGTCTCCTACCAGACTTTTATAAAATTCGTTGTTCTCAAAATGAAATGCTACAATTTCACACTTCTTTTCTTCAATAAATTCTCGATACCGATTTTCAGGAATAGCCAAGATTTTTGCATACTCCCGTTTAGCCTTTTCCAAAGGAAAACCATTGAGTTTGAGGGACAAATCTAAAAGCTTCAGCATCTCGTTAAAATTTTCGTAAAGATAAGAATATCAAAACTACTTTAACTTGTTTTTGAAGTGCTAACAAGAGTTATTTTACATTGATGTTTAAATTCAACTAAGAACTGGTAAGCAGTTATCTGCTGATTGTTTTTGTTGTGATTCTAAGATTGTATTACCTTTGACGTTTCTACTTTTTTTCGCTTCCATGAACTCTTTGGTTTCTATTATTACTCCTACTTATAATTCTGAAAAATACATTCGTGAGACTGTAGCGTCTGTTCAAAAGCAAAGCCATACGAATTGGGAAATGATTATTGTGGATGATTTTTCTACTGATAATACAGCGACCATTGTAAAAGAACTTCAAAAAGAAGACCAACGCATTAAGTTGATTTTATCTGAAAAAAATAACGGTCCGGCAATATCGAGAAACAAAGGAATTCAGAAAGCATCAGGAAAATACATGACTTTTCTTGATGCTGATGATATTTGGTTTACCGACTTTATAAAGACAAGCATCGAAACTATCAAAAAAACAGGAATTCATTTTGTGTTTTCCTCTTACAGACGTTCCAATGAGAGTTTAGAGTTTGTTTATTCCGATTTTATTGTTCCCGAACGTGTTACCTACACCGATATTTTAAAAACTAATTCCATTAGCTGTTTAACCGCTTTTATCGACATTGAAGTTCTGGGAAAAAAGTTTATGCCCGAAGTTTACAAACGCCAGGATATGGGTTTGTGGCTTCGATATTTAAAAGAAATTCCTTTTGCTCATGGTATTAAAGAGCCTCAAGCTATTTATAGAATCAGGCAGAATTCGCTCTCTCGTAAAAAATCAGATTTATTAAAATATCAGTGGCAGTTTTATAGAAAAGTAGAGAATTTATCTTTTATTTCTTCTGTTTATTTTATGACTCACTGGGCAGTTAGAGGTTTTTTAAAGTATCGAAATTAAATTACTAAAGTGTCTTGATTAGATAATCTTATCAAAATCAATAAGCTTTCTCCTCTCCTCTTAAGGCATTGTAAATAGTTTGGAAAACGATTTTGATATCTAAAAAGATACTCCAGTTTTCCAAATAAAAAATATCGTATTTGACACGGTTGATAATGTCGGTTTCGTCTTCTACCTCGCCGCGGTAACCGCTTACTTGTGCCAAACCGGTAATTCCGGGTTTTACAAAATGACGCACCATAAATTTATCGATCCTTCCTGCATACATATGGGTGTGGCTTACCATATGCGGTCTCGGACCAACCACGCTCATTTCTCCTTTGAGTACATTGATAAATTGAGGCAGTTCGTCAATACTCGTTCGTCTGATGATTCTTCCTACTCTGGTAACGCGTTCGTCACCTTTGCGGATTTGTTCCAAATCGGCCATAGGATTGGGTTTCATCGAACGAAATTTATAACAATAAAACTCTTTGTAATCCAATCCGTTGCGTTTTTGTTTGAAAAACACCGGCCCTTTGGATTCCAGTTTGATAATCAATCCCAAAATAGGTGTCAACCAAGATAAAATCCCGACAATCACAATCAGTGAAAGTATGATGTCAAAACTTCTTTTTACAAACTTGTTGAAAGGTTCATCCATCGGAATTCGTCGAAGTGCTAAAATCGGTAAAACGCCGTAATACTGTAAATCCAACTGTTTGCTGTAAATTTCTTTGGTGTCGGGAAGAAATTTCAACACTTTCAAATTGTTATCGACAAAGGCTATCAATTGGTTTATTTGATGATTTGACATTTCTGCTACGGAAATATAAATCTCATCGATGCTTTCATCCATAACGTATTCCGTTACTTCTTCCAAGGTGTGTTTTTGTTTTTTTAAATCAAATACTTTTTGCAGTTGATATCCATAAACGGGATTTCCTTCAAAAAACTTGCGCAATTGCTGGGTTTTCTGATTTAATCCGACGATGACGACTTTTCGGATGTTTCCCGATGCCAGACGGTATCTTTTCAACAAATAATAAATGGCAAATTTACAGATCGAAATGCCAATCATTACCCATATTACATACTTAAAAATAAGCGGTGTGTCAGGTTCGGGCGTTTTATAAACTCCGAAAAAAGCAAAAACAACAAGCAAAAATAAAACCGATTGCCGAACCAACAATGTCATAATACTCGGAACCATCGTAAATCGGTAGATTTCGTAAAATCCGGAACGAATAGAAAGTGCCACCCAAGCAATCGTTATGAACACAAAATAATTAAAAAACGGAAATGTAGGCGGAAACAGGTAATAGGCTCCCAGATGAATCAAAAGGAGGTCTATCCCATACGAAATAGGCCGCAACAGCCCAGAATATCTTCCGCTCCTAAACATTTTATTCTTTATCTATTATGATTAGAGAAATCTTTATGCTCACTTTTAAAAAGTTCTTCTTTTGAAAGTGATTTAAAATACTCATACGTTTTTCTCATTCCTTCTTCGCGTGAAACTTTTGGTTCCCAGCCCAGAATTTCTTTTGCTTTGGTGATATCCGGACGACGCTGCAATGGGTCATCTTTCGGTAATGGTTTGTAAATTATTTTTTGATTTGTATCAGTCAGTTTGATGATTTCTTTGGCAAAATCGATAATGGCAATTTCTTCGGGAGTTCCGATATTTACAGGCTCCACATAATCACTCATCAACAAGCGGTATAATCCTTCGATTTGGTCATCGACATAACAAAAGCTTCTTGTTTGAGAACCGTCGCCAAAAACCGTTAAGTTTTCCCCTCGCAACACCTGACCGATAAATGCCGGAATCACGCGTCCGTCATTTAAGCGCATACGCGGTCCGTAGGTATTGAAAATACGTGCAATTCTCGTTTCCAGTCCGTGAAATCTGTGATATGCCATCGTGATGGATTCTTGAAACCGTTTCGCTTCATCATAAACGCCTCTGGGACCGATGGTGCTCACATTTCCATAATATTCTTCTGATTGCGGATGCACCAATGGATCCCCGTAAACCTCGGAAGTAGAAGCAATAAGAATACGTGCATTTTTAACACGTGCCAAACCGAGAAGGTTGTGTGTTCCAAGCGAACCGACTTTCAGCGTTTGAATGGGAATTTTCAAATAATCAATGGGACTTGCCGGTGAAGCAAAGTGCATAATATAGTCAAGATTGCCAGGCACATGAACAAAAGTAGTTACATCGTGATGGTAAAATTCAAAATCTTTATGCGCAAAAAGATGTTCGATGTTTCGGATATCGCCGGTAATGAGATTGTCCATTCCGATAACCCTAAACCCTTCTTCGATAAAACGGTCACATAAATGAGACCCCAAAAATCCCGCAGCACCTGTTATTAATACACTTTTTTTCATATCTGATTTATTTATCCACTATTTCTTAACTAATTTTAAGATTGCAAAAGTACAACTTTGCACGGCTTAATTTATTTTAATTTGATTTCTTGTTTTTATCGGAAAGTTATCCTTTATTTTCTTCAATTTTATCATAGTTTGCAGTGGTCGCCAAAAGCAGCACAATAATAATCACACCGATATAATAAGCGCCCATTTGACGATGAAACACGTTTTCTATCAGTGCATAATACACCAAGAGAGCGAGCATCGCCGTGGCAAAATAATTTTTATAAACAGCAATAAAACTTCCGATAATAAAAACGACAAAAAGAATGATGGATGCAATTCCGGCACTCAGATAAAAATCCAAAAACTGATTGTGGGCATTGTATCCTTTCTTTAAAAAATGCGCTTTGCTTTCTGTATCTTCAATAGTTACGGCATAACACTCCAAAAGTTCTTTTTCCGTATTTTCAAATCCGATTCCGCTTAATCCCGGGTTTACTTTCTTTGTGATTTCATCAATACAATTCCAAGCAGTTGTGCGAATTTCATAGGTTCTGGAGTTCATCACAAAACCTGAAACAACCGACGGCACGTTCGGAGACTTGAAAAAATCTTCATCTTTATTCTTAAGCGCATAAAAAAGTCCGATAATCAAGAATCCGGTAATTGCTATAACCACGTATTTCCAAAGTTTGCGACTTCCGTAAAATTGTCTGAGAAGCAACAATCCAAGAATGGCGAAAAGTGCGATTTTAGATGCAATAAGTATTATAAAAACAATATTAATTACAATATTTCCCAAGTAATAATTATTGAGCGGATGGAATTTTTTTTGGATAGAAATAGCTGAAATCAAAATGCTGAAAACACACAACAATCCGAGATATGCGCGATCTATCAAAAGTGAATCCACTACTTGGGGGGAATCTCCCAGAGCAAAACTTCCTGTTTCATGAGCGATTATCACGAAATTATAAACTGAAAAAAGAATGGCAGCCAAGGCAGAAAATATGATTGCATTTTTGATTTTCTGCATATCGCTGACAGGAATGAACAAAATTGCCAGACCAACTACTGTCAGCACTTTACTAATCACATCGATATCTTCGGATATTCTTCCCGAAAAGAGCGCATTGAGAAAAAGATAAAGTCCCATTAAAAATAAAAGAATAACGGGCGGACTTTTTAATTTTCGGAGTTGGTGTTTTTCTACGACAAAAGGAAATGCAGCTGCGAGGATGACTAATAAAATATTGGGTAATGCCCTTACGTAATCATCAAACGGGATGACCAGATATAGCAACATAAACACGTACGGATAAATGGCGACAAGCAGAATCCTCATAAGACGCTTAAAGGCTAATTTTGTGGAAAGATAAAAAACTCT
>CAZWVT010000022.1:0-26371 GCA_964636665.1 uncultured Flavobacteriaceae bacterium | reverse complement strand
TTGCGGTATCTACCAACAATGTGTTGTTTGGAATTGCATTTGTAAGCGCATTATCGCTGTACCAAGTAAGGTCAGAACCGGTTACATCAAGATCAGCCAATGTCTGTCCGTCAACAAAATCTTGTGCTGTAGGACCTGTTGGAACCGGATAATTGGCACAAGTGGTTCCGGTAATATTTAGCGTATATCCGAAAGAGTCCGTCGGTTCGGCAGAAGAAACAACTATATAATAGTCTTTAGTATCTTCAACAGCCACCTGAAAGCTATGTGTTCCTATATTACTATTAACAGAACCTGCAGCATAACAGGTGTTTCCGATATCAGCACAACTTTCAAAAATGAAAACTGCGGTATGGGATTCTGTGATTCCGGACAATTCGATATTTAAAATATAATCATCATCTGCGGTATATTTATAAACCACATCATATCCGTCTAAATAGTCATCATCACTACCACAACCGTTGCCCGGTGCTCCGGAATAATTATTGTCATAATCAAGTGTATTGGCAGTATGCGTGTAAGGTAATGTCAGAACATCTTCATCTGCAATATTGTTAACCGTAGCAATTACTTCTTCGCGAGAAGATTCACACTCCACCTCACCTGTAGAAATTGTCCAGTTGTAGAAGTAATAATAACTAGAAGCGGATGATCCTGTCAAGATACCATCAGTTATTGTTCCTACTGCTCCAATAGAATGAGGAAACAAACTATTAATAGCTCCAGAATCTCGTGCCAAAGATGCATGACCGGAGACAGTCGCCAATCTATATGTTCCGGGAGTGATGTTAAAATTCAATGGAATGACAAATGGAACCATACTTGCTCCGGTACCTCCCGGAGGTACTGTAATATTGGTAACTTGCTGCAACATATTTCCATTTGAATCCTGAAGTTGGATATCAGGAATTACACCTCCTGCAGTGGAGTACGAATAAGCCGTAACATCCACTAAAGTAAAGCTGCTTGTTACTGTAAATGCCAATCCTGCAGACAAAGTATAACCGCCTGGAGCAGTCGTAGTGGGGTCTATCTTACCTTCTCCCGGATAAGTTGCGCCACTCGCTACAACTTCTGCTGCCCAAAAAGATGTTGTTGAGCTGATAGAAGGCGTTTGAAACTCAGTGCCGTTACCGATAGGAGTAGTACTTGTCAGGCTATCGTACCAAAAAATATTTGTACCTGTTCCGCTTGCTGTAGCTTCAAGCGTAACCGAGCCACCACCGCAAACAGAACCGTCAGTAGTTGAGGTAATGTCAAGAGCAATAGTGGTACAATCAATGGGTGTCTGCGCATTTGCAATCAAGGAAATGAAGAAAATTGCTACAATGCCCAAGTAGTTGTAAAGTTGTTTCATAAAATTTAAAGATTAGTTTGGGTCATCAAATATAAAAGAAATCATAATGATAAGCTAAAATAAATTGGTTAAATATTAAATTATCAAAAAGCCATACTTGATTAGCAATGTTAAACAAGTTTTTCATTATAATAATTAATGTTAAGAAATAATTATTCAAATGCCGTAATTCAGTATTTTGAGTAAAAAAACATCTCAATACAATGCAGAAACATTGTATATTTGACATAAAAAATAAATGGTAATTTTATTACTGTATCTGTTTTTGGCATTGACCGTATCATTTTTGTGTTCAATTATGGAATCTGTGCTTCTTTCAATGCCGCAATCTTTTTTGATGGTCAAACAACAAGAAGGCCATAAATGGGCGCATTCTTATAGTCGACTCAAAGCGAATGTAGACAAGCCGCTTTCTGCCATATTATCTTTAAATACCATTGCACATACCATTGGAGCCGCAGGAGTGGGAGCACAGGCTGTAAAAGTGTTTGGTGACGAATATTTCGGACTGGTTTCTATAGTTTTAACCATCTTGATTTTGGTTTTGACTGAAATAATCCCGAAAGTTATCGGTGCACAATACTGGAGAAATCTTGCCAAACCCTCTTATTACATTCTTCAAACAATGATGATTATAGTTTATCCTTTGGTAATAGGATCTGCCTTTATTACAAAACTTATTTCTAAAAATAAACAAGAACAAACTACCAGTAGAGAAGAAATTGCCGCATTAGCAAGTATCGGAGCCACCGAAGGACTTTTTTCGGATAAAGAGAATAAAATCATCCAAAATATTTTGCGATTAAAGAATATTAAAGTTACCGAAATTATGACCCCGCGTGTTGTATTGTCAATGGCAGATGAAAATACGCAAGTAAATGACTTTTTAACTGACAAAAATTACCTCAAATTTTCCCGCATCCCAATTTATTCAGGAAATGACGAAAATATAACCGGTTATGTTTTCAGGCAAGAAATATTTGAAAAATTAGCGGAAGACAAACACAAACTACCACTCAAAGAAATCAAACGAGAAATTACGGTCGTGCCAAATTCAATGGTTTTGTTTTCACTCTGGGAGGTCTTGTTGGAGAAAAAAGAACACATAGCATTGATTGTCGATGAATACGGAGGAGTAGAAGGAATCGTAACGATGGAAGATATTATCGAAACCCTTCTCGGTCTGGAAATTATGGATGAAAAAGATACCGTCATCGATATGCAGAAATTTGCAAGAGAACGTTGGAAACGACGACAAATTAAATACAATCTTATCGATGAAATCGAAAAGAAAAAAGAATAACCCCGCAAATTCCTGAAATCGGAAAAAGCGAGGTTTAAAAGTTCTAAAAAACTGTATCAGAATTATTAATGATTGTGTTTTGCAGTAAGTTTTGCAATGTTTACAATTACTTCCACAGCTTTTATCATACTTTCTACAGGCACATATTCATAACGACCGTGAAAATTATGACCGCCTGCAAAAATATTTGGGCAAGGCAATCCCATATAGCTCAGTTGTGAACCATCTGTTCCACCGCGAATGGGTTTAATAAGAGGTTTGATATTTGCCTTTTTCATTGCTTCTTCTGCAATATCTACAATGTGCATCACCGGCTCAATCTTTTCACGCATATTGTAATATTGATCTTTGATTTCTACGGTAATGGTCTCATCTTCATATTGACTGTTTAATTCTTCGGCAAGTTTGTAAAACATTTCTTTACGTGCTTCAAAATGCTCTCGGTCATGATCTCTGATGATGTATTGAAGTTTTGTTTCATCAACACTTCCTTCAATTAAGGTTAGATGGAAAAATCCCTCCCTGTCTTCTGTGAGTTCCGGAGTTTCCAAACGAGGAAGCGAATTGATAAAATCTGTGGCGATATACATACTGTTAATCATTTTTCCTTTGGCATATCCAGGGTGTACAATCTTACCTTTGATAGTGACCACAGCGCCTGCAGCATTGAAGTTTTCATATTCCAACTCGCCGACTTGACTGCCGTCCATCGTATAGGCCCAATCTGCTCCAAATTTTTCAACATCAAATTTATGTGCACCGCGTCCAATTTCTTCATCAGGAGTGAAACCGACACGAATTTTTCCATGTTTGATTTCAGGATGCTTAATAAGGTATTCCATCGCACTGATGATTTCCGCTATTCCGGCTTTGTCATCGGCACCCAATAATGTTGTTCCGTCGGTCGTAATAAGCGTTTGACCTTTATAAAGAAGTAAGTCTTCAAAATAATCCGGAGAAAGAACGAGGTCTTCTTCTGCATTTAAAACAATGTCTTTTCCGTCGTACTTCTCTATAATCTGTGGTTTTACATTGGCTCCCGTAAAATCAGGAGAGGTGTCAAAATGGGAAATAAATCCAATTACCGGAACATCTTTATCTATGTTCGCAGGTAATGTAGCCATCACGTAGGCATGTTCATCAATTGTAACATCCTCCATTCCGATGGCTTTTAACTCTTCTACTAATTTATTGGCGAGATTCCATTGTTTTTCCGTACTCGGCGTGGTTGGACTTTCAGGATCACTTTCCGTGTCTATAGTGACATAACTTATAAAACGGTCTATAATGCGTTTCTTTTCTATCATCTTAAAAAAATTTATCACAAAAATATAGAATCTGCAAGAAATGAGGGAGGTACTTCCCGTAGTATTTTTGCAGGATAGTTTAATTGATACTTATAAAATGTTTACTTTAGTTTTTTGAATTATAAAGGGAGACAAATCACTTATAAAATGAGATGATTCACGCTTTGAACATTCATTCTAAAAACCTTGATAAGACACACAATTCATAGTTTTATTTAATAAAATGTATAAAAAACTTATTCGCCCAATATTATTTATGATGAATCCGGAAAAGGTTCATCATCTGTCTTTTAAATTAATCCGATTATCAAATAAATTAGGTCTTCTGGGAATTTTTGGAAAGTCGATACAGCATAAAAATCTGGAGCGTACGGTTTTCGGTATAAATTTTCCAAATCCTGTAGGCTTGGCAGCCGGTTTTGATAAAGATGCCAAACTATACCGGGAATTGTCAAATTTTGGATTTGGGTTTATTGAAATCGGCACAGTCACTCCAAGACCGCAAGCAGGAAATGAAAAACCGAGATTGTTCAGACTAAAAGAAGACCAAGCGGTGATAAATAGAATGGGCTTTAACAATGGCGGCGTACAAGAAGCTGTAAATCGATTGAAAAACAATAGAAATACGAAACAACCTGTCATCATAGGAGGGAATATCGGGAAAAATAAAGACACTCCAAACGAGAAAGCCGGAGATGATTATTTAATCTGTTTCAATGCGCTTTATGATTATGTGGATTATTTTGTTGTGAATGTAAGTTCTCCCAATACGCCCAATTTACGCGCATTGCAAGAAAAAGAACCTTTGATGAATTTGTTGAATCTCTTGCAGCAGCGGAATATGGAACTTGCTAAAAATCAAAAACCTAAACCCATACTCTTGAAAATCGCCCCAGATCTTACTGATTCCCAATTATTGGACATCATAGACATTGTTCAGCAAACAAAAATTGACGGAGTCATCGCTACAAATACGACAATTGGTCGTGACGGACTAAAATCTTCCAACAAAAAAGAAACAGGAGGATTGAGCGGAAAACCCTTGTCAGCACGATCTACAGAAGTGATACGTTTTCTATCGGAAAAGAGTAACAAAAGTTTCCCGATTATCGGAGTGGGTGGAATTCACGAAACATCGGACGCACTTGAAAAACTAAATGCCGGCGCCAGTTTGATTCAATTATATACCGGTTTCATTTACGAAGGTCCCGCATTGATTAAAAAAATAAATCAGGAATTATTAAAAGCAGAACATACCTAACTGTTTTTTAAAGTTAACCGAGCTAAGTAATCGAAATAATCGCCTTCGTGAATAATCTCTAAATTGTATCCATTGGTTTCTGCAAGGTTTCTAAATGTTTTTATGTCTAAATACAACCAAGGGAATTCCTCGCTTGCCAATGATTTGTATTTCATGGTAAAAGTGAGTTCGCCGTAATAATTCATATCCGCAGGAATCCAAATACTTCCGTTTTCATTGGAATCATACATATAGCGCAAATCCGTAGTATCAATTAAAATTTGACCTTCGGGAGAAAGAAGTTTTTTAAGGTGATTTAAATAGACAGGTGTTTTTGCTAAGGTTTGAAAAATGCCGGTTCCGTTCATCATCAAAAGAATGGTATCAAATTTTTCACCGGTGAAATCCAATAAATTGACAAGACGTACATCAATAATATTTCTCCGTTTGCATACTTCAATCGCTCCGGGAGAAGTATCAATTGCCGTAACTTGTAATCCTTTTTCTTGAAGATAAAGCGTGTGATTTCCTGCTCCGCATCCCACGTCCAAAACGCGGCCTCGTGAAAGTTGTAACGCTTTTTGTTCCACTTTAGGCATCTCGTCAAAATCTCGAAAGAGATGGGGGAGCGACATATTATCTTCCTGCGTAATATTCGTTTGGGTGCGGATGTCTTCGGTATAATTTCCTTCCAAATAATCCAAAAGTGCAGTTCCTATGATATCCACTTGATTAGTGCGTTTCTTCATATTTAGGAGAACTAATTTCTTCTCGGATGATATAATCTTGTCGATTGTTTTTATTGCGCAAAAACAATTCACCTAAGAATCCGGCTAAGAATAATTGTGTTCCCAATAACATCGCCGTAATTGCCAAATAAAACTCGGTTCGTTGTGCGATAAGTCTGCCTTCCGGATTGATAAATAATTTGTCAATTCCCAAATATAATGCAAAACAGAAACCCACAAATAAAATAAACGCACCCCAAGCTCCAAAAAGATGCATGGGACGTTTTCCAAATCGTGAAAGAAACCAAATGGTTATCAAATCCAAAAAACCTCGTAAAAAACGTTCGGCACCGAATTTTGTTTTTCCGTATTTTCGAGCTTGATGCCGGACAGGTTTTTCGGCAATTCGCTTAAATCCGGCACTTTTTACCAAAACAGGAATATAACGATGCATCTCGCCGGTAACTTCAATAGCTTTCACCACTTCGTTTCTGTATGCTTTTAATCCGCAATTGAAATCGTGTAAATCTAATCCCGATGTTTTTCGAGCGGCAAAATTAAACAGCTTTGAAGGTAAATTTTTGCTTAATTTGGAATCGTATCGCTTTTTTTTCCAACCAGACACAAGATCATATTTTTCTTTAGTAATAATATGATATAATTCAGGAATCTCATCCGGACTGTCTTGCAAATCGGCGTCCATTGTTATGATTACATCGCCTTTAGCTCTTGCAAAACCGGCGTGTAGAGCTTGAGATTTTCCGTAATTCGTTTGAAATCGAATTCCTTTAACTTCAGGATGTTTTTGAGTTAATCTTTTGATTAGTTTCCAAGAGTCGTCTGTACTTCCGTCGTCTATAAAGAGAACTTCGTATGAAAAGTTGTGCTTTTGCATTACTGAAGCAATCCACTGATACAATTCATTCAACGAATCTTCTTCATTCAGCAAAGGAATAACGACAGAAATCTGCATAGAACATTGATTAATAATTAGGCGTTTTACGCATCGCCAATCCTGCTATGAGCGAAATAATAAAACCCCAGAAAATACCGCCTAAAATGGAAATAGCATTCATAATCCATGGCTGCATAAATCTACTTGTCATTTCCATAGAGGCATCAATTTGTTCTTTAGTAAGCGTACCGGCTTCTTCCATTTGTCGACGGGTAAACTCCAAAGTTTTTTCGATAAAATTTGGATCAATATAGTTGATAAAGAAAAAATTGAAAATTGTTATAAGAATAGAACTTATCAAAGCAATGCCAATCCCAATTTTCAACGCTTGAGATAAAGAAAGAAAACTGTTATTCTCCCTTTTATAAACGCTGATTCCAAAGACAATAACCCCAATCGTTATTGCAAGTAAAATAACCGTACTCCACCAAGGACGGTCAATGTGAGCATCCATCACATAAGAAATAACTTGAAGTACAATGGTTAATAAGCCTAACAAAAAACCATAAGTGAGGATGATTTTATTGCTGGAGAGTGGCTGTGGGTCATTCATTGAAGCGGACGTGTTCATAAAGAATTGGATTTAGGTTTTTAAAAAACAAAATTAAGAAAAGAAATTAATTTTGTGGATACTCTCGTTATTATTATACAGGATTGCTTTTTTACATAATACAACTGTTGAAGCAATTTTTTAAATAATTTTTTACCTCTGATGATTACATTTTTTAAAATATTGACGAAATTGCACTTTTAATCGAATAGCATCAATGAATAAACCGATTTATGATTTTTTAAGTGCTGATCACGAACGATTGAATAATTTGCTTGACGAAGCTGTTGCAAATTACAATGCCATTGATATCGAAAAATACCGTCAATTTAGAATCGGTCTTTTGACTCATATTAAGATGGAAGAAAAAATTCTGTTTCCTGCCACCAAAAAAGCCAACGGAAATGTTCATCTGCAGATGATTGTCCAATTGAGAATTGAACACGGTGCTATCACTGCATTGATGGCACTTCCCCCTTCTGAAAATCTTACCAAAGTAATTCGATATATTCTGAATATTCACGACTTAAAAGAAGAAGAACCCGGCGGAGTTTATGAAGTTTGTGAAAGATTAACTGCATCAGAAACGGAATCTATTTTAAAAGCTTTTAAAGAAACAACGCCCGTTCCCGTTCATCCTCCAAACGACTCTGTCTATGTGTTTGAAGCTGCCAAACGTGCATTGAAAAGAGCGGGTTATGATTATGATGAAATAGTGGATTTGGATTTATCTGAATAAAAATTAATCAATCACTTGTTATATATCAAAATTTCAGTAAATTTGCAAACTCATTTCCGAAAAAGATCGGAAGAGGTATTTTTAAAAATTAAAGAACGATGAAAAAAGATATCCACCCGGAAAATTATAGATTGGTTGCTTTTAAAGATATGGGCAACGATGATGTTTTTATCACAAAATCAACTGCAGAAACAAAAGAAACAATCGAGGTTGATGGCGTTGAATATCCTTTGGTAAAATTAGAGATTTCTAGAACATCTCATCCATTTTATACTGGAAAATCAAAACTTATCGATACTGCCGGACGTATTGATAAATTTAAAAACAAATACGACAAATTTAAAAAACCTGCTAAATAGGTTAATATTCCATAATGTAAATTTAGGGTTAAACTTAAAAAGGTCTTCATCACTTGAAGGCCTTTTTTAATTTTATAGGACACCTATAAAATACTTTTTTTGTAATATTGAATCAAAATTTATCCAAGCTTTTATGAATTACATTCTCTTTGACGGAAACGTCCGCGACCAACTTCTTCCATTCACATTTACACGACCTGTAGCAGATATTCGAGTTGGAATTTTGACCATTCGCGAAAAATGGGAACATTATTTAGGATTTACCACCACCACCTTAACCGAAGATTATCTTGCGACAAGATTTCCTTTTTTGGAATTGGAGAAAAATATTTTTATCAACGGGTCATTTCTTCCTACAGAAAACATTGCCAATATTGTCAAAGGCTTATCTGAAAATCAAGCGTTGTTTTATAAAGACGAACCGATTGCTTTTTTTTCAACCGAAGGACAGCAGATAAATTTTGATACGTTTGACGTAATTTCTTATAATTTTCACGACATCCGCAGAATTGAAAATACGTGGGATATTTTTTCGATGAACGGAGAAGCTATCAAAAGAGATTTTGAAATTCTTACTAAAAATAAAACTTCCCAGCCTATTCCGGAAGGAGTGTGGGTCAAAAATCCTCAAAATATTTTTATCGAAGAAGGAGCAGAAGTCAATTTTTGTTCGCTAAACGCATCCGAAGGACCTATTTATATCGGAAAAAATGCATCGGTTATGGAAGGTTCGCTTGTTAGAGGGCCGTTTGCGTTATGTGAAGGAGCTGCACTTAAAATGGGAGCGAAAATTTATGGTGACACAACTGTGGGACCTCATAGTAAAGTTGGTGGAGAAGTAGTGAATTCTGTTATTTTCGGATATTCAAACAAAGGCCATGACGGCTTTTTAGGAAATTCAGTAATCGGAGAATGGTGTAATTTGGGAGCAGATACAAATACATCCAATCTTAAAAATAACTATGCCGAAGTGCGTTTGTGGAGTTATGAAACCGAAGGATTTGCACATACCGGATTGCAATTTTGTGGATTGATGATGGGAGACCACAGCAAATGCAGTATCAATACAATGTTTAATACGGGAACAGTAGTGGGAGTGAGTGCCAATATCTTTGGAAGCGGTTTTCCGAAAAATTTCGTACCGAGTTTTACTTGGGGAGGTTCGATTACTTATAAAACAGAGAAAGCCTTTGAAGTAGCAAAAGTAGTTATGGCAAGACGTGGAATAACTTTTTCTGATGAGGAAGCGGCTATTCTCAATCATATATTTGAAGCTACAGTAAAATATCGAAAGGATTAAGGATCTTTCCGAACGTATTTGAGTACCAAGAAATTTTGCGGATTAATTCCCAATCCGTGTACTTTTTTATTGACAAATCGAACTGCCATATCATAAAACAATGGAATCACGGGAGCTTCTGACACAATTATGGAATCCATTTTTGTATAATGGATTTTTCGTTCATCAATGTCAGAAAGCATCAGTGTTTTTTCGTACAACGAATCGTAAACTTCGTTTTTAAAATGAACATAATTCGGTCCGTTGGGTGAAAAATTAGGACTGTAAAATAATGACAAATAATTTTCTGCATCGGGATAATCGGCAATCCAACTTGCTCTGAATATGTCTATTTCGCCGCTGCTTCGCATTTGCCGAAGCGTTGATGGTGGCATCACATCAATGGTTACGGCAATCCCTATTTTTTCCAATTCTCTTTGAATAAATTCTACGATATCCAAGTAATTTCCGGAAGTTCCAATGGTTACGCGAGGTTGGTGGTTTCCGGTTTCTTGTTTGTATATTTCCAATAATTCACGGGCTTTTTCAGGATTGTAAGAATATCCTTCTATTTCCGAATATCCCGGAAGTCCTTTTGGAATAAATCCGTGAACGGCAGGAATTCCCATCCCGTTTCGTAAATACCTGACCATTTGATTACGGTCAAAACCGTAATTTATAGCCTGACGCAATGCTTTGCTCTGAATTTCCGACCGGGGAGTCGGCAGATAAATACCGAGGTATTCTGTATTTAAAAATGGACTTGCAATAAGTTTAAAATCTTCTTGATATTTTAACTGTAAATCGCCGTTTGAAGTAAGAATTTCATCTTTGTAACTGTTGTCCAATCCAGAGATAAAATCCAGTTTTCCCTGAGCAAACTGTAAGAATTCACTCTGTTTGTCCGGAAGAAATGTAATGGCTACTGCTTCGAGATAAGGCAGCGAATTTCCGTCTTTGTCTTTTTCAAAATACAAGGGATTTTTGCGTAAAACCAATTTTACGTTTTCTTCCCAAATTTGAAATTGAAAAGGACCGGTTCCGACGGGATTTCGTCTAAAATCATTGCCGTAATATTCAACTGCTTCTTGTGGTACAACCGAACAATATCGCATACTCAACAATCCCAAAAATGCCGGAAAAGGTTTGTTCAAACGAATGGTAAAAGTGGTATCGTTTAAGGCTTCATAATCTGCAATGTTACTCATAATCCAGCTTCCCGGTGAGGCAACTTTTTCGTCGGTAAGCCGATTAAAACTGTAAACAAAATCTTTGGCAGTTACAACTCTTGTAGAATCCTGATGGTCTTTGAAAACTTTGTTTTTATGAAAATATACATCGTTTCTCAAATAGAAAGTATAAGTATTCGTGGAGTCATTTATAACCCAGTTTTTTGCAATGTCAGGAAGAATGTTCAAGCTGTCATCTAATTGAACCAGTCCGTTGTACAACTGATTAGTCGGCCAAATAATTTGCATATTTCTGGCAAATGCAGGATCTAAAGTGGGGATGTTCCCGTGTTCGTTATATCGAAAAACCAAATGGTCTCGATTGTCATTGACCGATTTTCCACAGGAAACGAGCAATAATAAACCAAGAATACTCAGAAAGAATTTATGAAAAAAATTAAGGAATTCCATAGCTGCAAATTTGAGTGTTTTTATTTGATTTAAAGGCCATTTGAAGTCAAATTGTGAGCAAACACATACTAACGGTCTTTTTAAGATATAGATTTGATTATTTATAAGTGCTTTAGGTATCTTTGCAAATCTAAATTGCAAGGCTATGGAAATCAGGAAGAAAGTTGCATTTTACACCTTGGGTTGTAAATTGAATTTTAGCGAAACAGCCACTATTGCTCGTAATTTTGAAGATGAAGGATTTGAGCGGGTTTCATTTGAGGATAATGCAGATATTTATGTGATTAATACGTGTAGTGTAACTGATAATGCAGATAAGAAATTTAAAACGATTGTCAGACAAGCACAAAATATAAACCCAAAAGCATTTGTGGCAGCTATTGGTTGTTATGCACAATTAAAACCACACGAATTGGCTGCTACAGATGGTGTTGATTTGGTTTTAGGTGCGACAGAAAAATTCAAGATTACAGATTATCTCAACGATTTGGCTAAAAATGATTTTGGCGAAGTTCACTCATGCGAAATTGAAGAAGCAGATTTTTATGTCGGTTCGTATTCCGTAGGCGATCGGACGCGTGCTTTTCTGAAAGTTCAAGACGGCTGCGATTATAAATGCACCTATTGTACAATTCCTTTAGCACGTGGAATTTCTCGAAGTGATACCTTGGAAAATGTTTTGAAGAACGCAAAAGAAATTTCGGAACAAGACATAAAAGAAATTGTGCTCACAGGTGTCAATATCGGAGATTATGGAAAAGGAGAGTTTGGAAATAAGAAACACAAACATACTTTTTTCGAATTAGTACAAGCGCTGGATCAAGTAGAAGGAATTGAACGTTTGAGAATTTCATCTATCGAACCGAATTTATTAAAAAATGAAACCATAGAATTTGTTGCCAATTCTCGCACGTTTGTACCTCATTTTCACATTCCTTTACAGAGCGGAAACAATGAGATATTAAAATTGATGCGTCGCAGGTATATGCGCGAGTTATATGAAGAACGGGTCAGGAAAATAAAAAGTCTTATGCCGAATGCTTGTATTGGCGTTGATGTAATCGTAGGATTTCCCGGAGAAACCGATGAACATTTTCTGGAAACCTATCATTTCCTGAATGAATTGGACATTTCTTATTTGCACGTATTTACTTATTCCGAACGAGACAATACTATAGCTGCATCAATGGACAATGCAGTTCCGATGAAAGTTAGAAATAAACGAAGTAAGATGCTTCGCGGGCTTTCGGTCAAAAAACGACGCTCATTTTATGAGAGTCAATTGGGAAAAACACATACGGTACTTTTTGAAGGTGAAAATAAAAAAGGATACATTCACGGGTTCACAGAGAATTACGTAAAAGTAAAAACTCCGTGGAATCCTGAATTAATCAATACGTTGCATCAGATTAAATTGACAAAGATTGACAATGATGGCCTCGTTCGATTTGAGTTTGTAGAAGACAAAATGCCCGCAGTACTATAATATTTAGATGTTGATGCCCACAGGAAGTAAAGATTTATATTTCCTTCTGTTTGCACGCATAAAACCGGCAATTTCAGGACTGGTGGGTACAAGACTGATTCCACGTTCGCGAACTTCATCGAAAACGGCCTCAATAAAAGGTTCTTTGTATCCGTCTTCAATTAATTCGTCGGGCATGTCAAATTTGGTGAGAAATATTTTTCTTTCCTGTAGCGCATATTCAATACGTGCCATATGACCGTCAATATGCAATTCAAATTGACGTAAAAATTCGTTGTCGGTAATTTTTATCAAATCCATTTTAAAAATAATTTGGGATTCAGAAGTCTTAGATTAGGATATAAAAGTTAATCTAAGAAGTAAAAAAAAGATTTTAAAATGCATTATATCTTTGCATTTACAAAGTTAAACAATATCTTCATTAAAGTACATGATTTGCTAAAAGAATGAATACTACCAATAAAACAAAAATATATTTTATACCGGGGATGGGTGCCGGTCCCAATTCTTTTGAGAATATTCATCTGCCGGAAAACAAATATGAAGTGGAAATTATTGAATGGCTGATTCCTGAAAAAGATGAATCGCTTCAGGATTATGCAAAGCGGATGGCGCAATTGGTTAAAGAAGAAAATGCGGTTCTTGCCGGAGTTTCTTTCGGTGGAGTTGTAGCTCAGGAAATGGAACAGTTTTTGAGTTTGAGAAAGCTGATTATAATTTCCAGTATCAAGCAGAAATCGGAGTTGCCGGCTACGATGCGTTGGGCAAAGAAATTTAAATTATACAAAGCCTTGCCGGTTGAATCTTTTTTGAGTTCGGATGATTTGACAAAATTTGCCTTAGGACCAAAATCCTTAAAACGTTTGAAATTGTATCAGGAATATTTGCACGTACGAAATTCCGATTATTTAAAATGGGCAATTAGAGAAATGGTAGCATGGGAGAGAAATGAACCATTACCCGGAATTGTTCATATTCACGGAGATCGAGACCACGTTTTTCCGATTAAATATATAGACGATTGTATCGTTGTAACTAAAGGAACACACGTGATGCTTTTGACAAAAGGGAAAATCATTTCAAAACTTTTGGTAAAAGCACTAGAAAATAAATAAAACAGATAGCGGTTTAAAACAATATGAAAAATATGAATGGATTTAAAAAAGCAGGAATCATTTTAAGTGTTATTGCAGTAGGGGTGGTTAGCATATTTGCAGTACAAGATGCGCAGACAGATGAAATTATAGAGAAAAAGATTCATAACGAGTATAAAGTATATGCACTCCCGATTCCGGAGAATCTTTCTTTTGCAGGAGAAGCAGTTCCACTTTCAAAACCAGACATCAGAGAACGCATGGATCGCGAATTGTTGGTAAATACATATTGGCAATCAAACGGTTTGTTGCTTATTAAACGAGCAAATAAATATTTTCCGCAAATTGAACCGCTTTTAAAGGAGTATGGTATCCCTGATGATTTTAAATATCTGATGGTCGCCGAAAGTGCTATGACTTATAGAAGTTCGCCGGCAGGTGCTTCGGGTTTGTGGCATTTTATGAGAGCTACCGGTCAAGAATACGGATTGGAAATCAATGATTATGTTGACGAACGTTATCATTTGGAAAAATCGACAAAAGCAGCAGCAGAATATCTTAAAAAAGCAAAAGAACGCTTTGGGACTTGGACGATGGCTGCAGCTGCTTATAATGGAGGAATGGCAGGTTTAAATCGGCAAATAGAACGTCAAGATCAAACCGATTATTACGATTTGCTCCTAAATGAAGAAACAAGTCGGTATGTATTGCGGATTGTAGCGCTTAAAGAAATTATGGAAAATCCTAAAAAATATGGATTCAATTTTAGGGATAAAGATTTGTATCATCAGATTCCGACTCAAAAAATCAAAGTAGATTATCCTGTTGAAGATTGGTCTGAATGGGTGAAGCAGTATGGGATAAATTATAAAATTTTAAAAATCCACAACCCTTGGCTTCGAGATACGTATTTAAAAAACGCAAGTAAAAAAGAATATTTTATAGAAATACCGGAAAAAGGATATTATGATTATTGATTTTTTTCGGCAGTATTTTTTTCAACCATCTGATAGCCCACACCGTCTATTTTAAAAACTGAAATTCCGTTTAAAAAATAATTGTATTTAGAATGAAACGACTTTTCAAATTCATCTAAATAATGATGGATCGGCATCCGTCCGACATCTAAAAATTTCTTATCCTTATCGATATAAAAAACCGTGGGAACGCCAAAACTGTGCTTCATTGATTTGATAATTCGGTCAAATTTATTGGAACGCTCATCGGCATAAAGTAGGTGGATTCTGTTATTGAATTTGGAAGCGTATTTTCTGACGCGACTTCGGGAATTAAAAAAAAGTACTAGAAAATCAATTTGACGATGGTGTTTTGCTGCAATTTGATTTAAAGCTGCAATTTCTCCCGGAGCAAAAGGATACCAATCGGAATATGTAATGAGAAAAATAGGTTTTTCATACGAGTGAAATGAAACTTTTCTGGAGCGGTATTCATTAACTGAAAAATTATCCAAGTAGGTTCCTTTTACTACATTTTCAACAATTGAATCAAACAACGCTTCCACGCGCTCCATATCTTGATCAAAGAATGCTTGCTCAGCTTTTTGATTGTAATATTGAATGTTCATATCAATAGCCACAGAAAAATAAGTTTTTTCGTTGATATCAATTGACTGTTGAGAATAGCTATCTTCTGTGAATATGAAAGCAAATGCTACAATTAGAGGAAGTACATAAAAAGAGTACATAATTGAATTTTGGCCAGGCAAGTTGAATGGGCAAAAATACAATTTATATTGCGTAAATAATAAGGAATTAATTAAAAAAAAGAAGAAATTTAAAAGTATCTATTCCCCCTGCTGTGTTTCCCGAATTGCTGACGAGGTTGTCCCATTTTTTTCATTTGTTGTTTGAGCATTTTTATTTGCTCGTCTAACATATTGTGCTTGTCGAGTTTTTTGGCTTCCTCGAGTAGCAAATCAGCTTCTCTTTTTCTGTTTTTGGTCATAGCAATTCCTGCAAGATTCATCTTTACCATAGCCATATCGGTAGCCATGGACAATCCGAGTTTTTCTGCTTTCTTGAAATATTTTTCAGCTTCATTGACATTGGTTTGAGAAACCATCAGCCCGTTCAGGTAGTTGTAGTATCCTTGTTGTTTTCGTACAAGTGCCGATTCGGGATTTTTGATTTTATCCAACCATTTTTTTGCTCCGGCAAAATCTTGTTTTCGCAATCGCAGGAATGCTAATAAAATCAATTCGTTTTTAAAATAAAGGAAAACAAATACAGAAGCCAATAAAATCAGCATGATTCCGTTTCCTATAAAGCTTTCTGTCATTTGCCATATTCCCAAACCGACAATCAGCGCAGCGAGAATTAATTTGATATTCTTATTGTACATATTCCTTAAGCTATTTCTGTGAAATTGCCTGCAAAGGTATAAAATCTTCTTGCTATTTTTGTCATTAATTTCTGATGATATCAATCCGATGGGTTATTGTAAAGAATTAATAAAGCTTAAAAAATCCGATGAATTATTTTAAAGAAAGATTTGTATAAATAAAAAGTTGTCGTATTTTTGCATCCGCCTATAAAAAATAAAAGTTCGTATAAAAACAATCAATAGTGCAAAATCAAATTTCTGTCAGTACCGGAAATTATTGTGATAAAGAATATTCAGAAGTTTAAAGTAAACCATAATGAAAAGAACATTTCAGCCATCAAAGAGAAAAAGAAAAAATAAACACGGCTTCCGGGAGCGTATGGCAACTGTGAATGGAAGAAAAGTTTTAGCAGCCCGCCGAGCCAAAGGCCGAAAAAAACTAAGTGTTTCATCAGAAACCAGACATAAAAAATAATGTTGATGAAAATTATATTTAACTAAGGTGTTGACTTTTAAGCAACACCTTTTTTTGTATCTCAAAGTCTCGAATCGTATTTTTTAACCAATATATCTCATAAAACAATGCCTAAAAATCCAGCTCTTAAATCCATCCTTATCATTGGTTCCGGACCGATTGTCATCGGTCAAGCATGTGAATTTGATTATTCCGGTTCTCAAGCACTACGTTCTTTGCGAGAAGATGGCATCGAAACCATCTTAATCAATAGCAATCCGGCTACAATTATGACAGATCCCTCTATGGCGGATCACATTTATCTGTTGCCGTTAACTACAAGTTCTCTGGTAAAAATCTTAAAAGAACATCCTCAAATCGATGCTGTTTTGCCGACGATGGGAGGGCAGACTGCACTAAACTTATGTATCGAAGCTGATGAAAAAGGAATCTGGAAAGATTTTGGAGTAAAAGTAATAGGAGTCGATATCGATGCGATTAACATTACCGAGGATCGCGACAAGTTTAAAGACTTGATGATTAAAATCGGTATTCCGATTGCACCTGCCAAAATTGCAAATTCATATTTAAAAGGGAAAGAAATTGCTCAAGAGTTTGGATTTCCACTTGTAATTCGTCCTTCCTTTACCCTGGGAGGTTCGGGAGCCGCTTTTGTTCACACAGAAAAAGAGTTCGACGCTCTTTTAAAATACGGTTTGGAAGAATCGCCGATTCACGAAGTACTAATTGACAAAGCGTTGCTGGGATGGAAAGAATATGAACTGGAACTGTTAAGAGATAAAAACAACAATGTCATTGTCCTTTGTAACATAGAAAATATGGATCCGATGGGAGTTCATACCGGAGATTCAATCACAGTAGCTCCGGCGATGACATTGAGCGATAGTTGTTACCAACGAATGCGTGAAATGGCAATATTGATGATGCGAAGTATCGGAGATTTTGCAGGAGGTTGTAACATCCAGTTTGCAGTAAGCCCGGACGAAAAAGAAGATATCGTTGCGGTGGAAATCAATCCGCGCGTTTCTCGTTCTTCTGCACTTGCATCTAAAGCAACAGGATATCCGATTGCCAAAATTGCTTCTAAATTAGCCATAGGCTATACGCTCGACGAATTGTTTAACCAAATTACCAAAAACACTTCTGCCTTTTTTGAGCCGGCACTGGATTATGTTATCGTCAAGATTCCTCGTTGGAACTTTGACAAATTTGAAGGAGCCGACCGTACATTAGGACTTCAGATGAAATCGGTAGGAGAGGTAATGGGAATCGGACGTTCTTTTCAGGAAGCACTTCATAAAGCGACGCAATCTCTTGAAATTAAAAGAAACGGACTGGGAGCTGACGGAAAAGGTTACACAGATTATGAACAAATTTTAGATAAATTGAAAAATCCAAGTTGGGATCGGGTTTTTGTAATTTACGATGCAATTCAGATGGGAATTCCGTTGAGTACCATCAATGAACTGACAAAAATCGATATGTGGTATCTGAAACAATATGAAGAATTGTATCTGCTGGAAAAAGAAATTTCTTCATATACTTTAGAAACATTGCCACGAGAATTGCTGCTTATCGCCAAACAAAAAGGATATGGCGACAGACAGATTGCGCATATGCTGAATTGTTTGGAAAGTCAGGTTTACAAGAAGCGTGAAGAAATGAGAATCCAACGCGTGTTTAAATTGGTTGATACCTGTGCAGCAGAATTTCAGGCGGAAACTCCATATTACTATTCCACTTTTGAAAACGATGTCCAAAAACCCGGCGAAGAACCTTATACAGCCAATGACAGCATCGTTTCTGACAGAAAGAAAATTATAGTTTTAGGTTCCGGACCAAACCGCATCGGACAAGGAATTGAATTTGATTATTGCTGCGTTCACGGGGTACTTGCAGCTTCTGAATGTGGTTACGAAACCATTATGATTAACTGCAATCCGGAAACAGTTTCTACGGATTTTGACGTTGCCGACAAACTTTATTTTGAACCGGTTTTTTGGGAACATATCTACGACATCATCCGCCACGAAAAACCGGAAGGTGTGATTGTTCAACTCGGGGGGCAAACAGCGTTAAAATTAGCCGAGAAATTAGACCGCTACGGAATAAACATTATCGGAACCAACTATGAATCTTTGGATTTGGCAGAGGATAGAGGGAGTTTCTCAACCTTGTTAAAAGAACACGGAATTCCTTATCCAAATTTTGGAACGGCAGAAACTACCGAGCAAGCCCTTAAACTTGCAGAAGAACTTGATTTTCCTTTGTTGATTCGTCCTTCGTATGTACTCGGAGGTCAAGGGATGAAGATTGTGATTAACAAAGATGAATTGGAAAAACACGTAATCAACTTGCTGCGACAGATTCCAAACAACAAACTCTTATTAGACCATTATTTAGACGGCGCAATCGAAGCAGAAGCTGATGCGATATGCGATGGTGAGAATGTATATATTATCGGAATAATGGAACACATCGAACCTTGCGGAGTTCATTCCGGAGATTCTAATGCGACTTTGCCTCCTTTCAATATCGGAGAATTTGTCTTGCAGCAAATAAAAGACCATACCGAGAAAATAGCTTTAGCGCTTAATACTGTTGGACTTATCAACGTTCAATTTGCCATAAAAGATGAAGTGGTATATGTTATTGAAGCAAACCCAAGAGCGTCACGAACAGTGCCTTTTATCTCTAAAGCGTATGGAGAACCTTATGTGAATTATGCCACTAAAATAATGTTGGGTCACAACAAAGTCACTGATTTTGAGTACAATCCGAAACTCAGTGGATTTGCGATTAAAAGACCGGTGTTTAGCTTCAACAAGTTTCCAAATGTGAATAAACAACTCGGACCGGAAATGAAGAGTACGGGAGAAAGCATCCTTTTTATCGACAGCCTGCACGACGATGCATTTTACGATATCTATGCAAGAAGAAAAATGTATCTGAGTAAGTAATTTTTTAGCGTAAGTTTTTTAAAATCTTAAATATAATTTGTATTTTTAGGTTAATTATGAAAAAACTTACGCTTTTTTTATTTTTAATATTATCAAATTTCCTTTCAGCTCAGGCAGCTTATGAAGTAATCTGGGAAACAGGTTCTGAAGCTGAAATAGTCAACCTGACTATTGAAACAGGAGATATGGTAAAATGGATTTGGAGAGATTCGCGTCCAAAATCAGTAACTTCTTTGCCGGGCGGACGAGAAGTATTTGACAGTGGCGTGTTGGAAGGAAAGCAAAAATATTTTTCCCATACTTTTTTAAAAACCGGAATGACGCGTTTTGAAAATGAAGTAAATCCGTCGATGAACGGTACGATAACCGTCGTGAATAGGCTTTCTGTGGAAGATAAATTTCTAAAAAATTTAAATTATTACCCGAATCCCGTTACCACTCATTTGAATCTGTCGTCAATTTTTCCAATTGAATCTTTTGAAATTTACAACGTATTGGGAACCTTGGTTATGAAAGGAAAAGGAAATACAAAAAAACCGCGCATTGATATGTCATCGCTCAATAGCGGAATGTACTTTATAAAACTCACGAGTATAAACATTCAAACGACTTTAAAAATTACTAAATATTAAGAAAGTAAAGGTGTTTCGTCTTCACTTTTTTCTATAAAATGGGGTTTGATTCGTTCTTTTGGCGAAATTCCCAATTCTTCCAATTTTACGATGTCTTTGATTAAATTCTGATTTCCGGTAAGTTTTAACATCGCCCCGGAATAAGCATTTTGGGTTGATTCCAAACGTCTTCCTACAATTTCCAATTCCTCTATCAAGTTTTTAAATTTATGATATAAAGAAGCTGCATGTTTTGCAATTTCCTGTGCATTTTGATGTTGTTTTTCATTGCTCCACAAAGCGTCGATGGTGCGGAGTGTGGAAAGTAAAGTCGTTGGACTTACCAATAAAATATTGCGTTGAAAAGCAGTGTAAAAAAATGTGTTGTCTTCATTTTGAGCGGTGTATAACGCAGCTTCTATCGGGATAAAAAGCAATACAAAATCCGGAGATTCACCTTTCAATAGTTCTTCATATTTTTTTGAACTTAACTGTGCAATATGCGTGTTCAAAGATCGAATGTGTTCTTTTAGATATTGCTTTTTTAATTTAGAATCTTCCTCGTTTACATAACGTTCATAAGCACTTAAAGAAACTTTAGAATCGATAATCATGCGTTTTTCGTTGGGCAGATGAATGACAACATCCGGAATTTGCTTGTTGCCATCTTTATCTAAAAGTGCTTGCTGCACAAAATATTCTCTGTCTTTAACAAGATTCGAGCGTTCCAAAACTCGTTCTAATATCAATTCTCCCCAATTTCCTTGGGTTTTATTATCGCCTTTTAATGCTCGGGTAAGGTTGTTTGCTTCTTCACTGATTCTGATATTTTGCTCGTTGAGTATTTCCAATTGTTTTTCGAGCGCTGCATGACCGCGGGTAAAATCTGCATTGGTTTTGCCTACTTTTTCTTCAAATTCCTTGATTTTTACGCTCAACGGTTTTAGAATATTTTCAATGTTTTCCTGATTTTTAAGCGTGAATTTCTCAGTTTTTTCCAGCATTATTTTATGAGCGAGATTTTCAAATTTATCGTTGAAATCTTTTTCAAATGTCTGAAATCGGACTCTTTCCTTTTGCAGTTCTTCTCTGAGAGCTTCGAGTTCGCTTTGCGCTTTTCCATAAGCAATATTGACCGCTTCTTTTTCGGAACGAAACGCATCGTTTGATTGTCGAAGCTGCTGGTTTTCATTATTAAATTCTTCCAGTCGTTTTTCAGCATGCGTTATGGTTTGGTTTAATTGTGAAATCGTACCCAAACTTTTTAAACGGGAAATGTATTGTCCCAAAAAAATACCGATTAGCAAACAAGCAAGGCCGATACTAATAAAAATATAAAGAGTACTCATTGTCAAAATGCTTAGTGAATAAATAATGTGATGAACAAAATACAAAAACCTTTTAAATTCTATTTTATCAATATCAGATAAAATCTAAATTTACCACTAAATACTTTAAATTAGTTCATTTTAATTGTATGAAAAACAGTCTTATGTACTACAATTCTTCAGCGTAGTGGTTATACTTCTTATTCGAAAATGGCAGCTTTTTATTTAATAAAGAACCTTCCCGTTTCTTGGTCAAATAAGATGGTATCGGAAGGGAAAAGCTTGTTAAAATATCCTTGCTCAATGAGTGCGTTTGGCGAATCAAAAAAATATTCGTTTTCGGTCATCAAAAGAACGGAATCGCTTAATTGAATGGCGAGATCAATTTCCTGTGTTGAAAATAAAATGGTTTTTTTATATTCTTTGGCAAGTTTTTGCAAAAGTTTTAAAATATAAGCGCGATGGTAAATATCGAGGTGGGTTGTCGGTTCATCCAAAACTATAATCGGCGTATCTTGAGCAAGCGCACGTGCAATGATAACGCGTTGCATTTGCCCGTCACTGAGTTCATAACATTTTTTTGAAGATAAAGATGCTATTTCCGTGATTTCAAATGCAAATGAAATTGCCTGTTTGTCTTTTTCTGATAATGTCCCGTTCCAATTGGTGTAAGGTTGTCGTCCCAAGGAAACCAATTCCCGGACAGTCAAATTTTTAGACGCCGGACTTTCCGTCAAAACTATGCTGACTAATTGCGCCAAATTTATCGGAGAAAGTGATTTAACATCTTGATTCATTATAGAAACAGTTCCCGATAAAGGTTTTTGCATCGTCGCAAGGGTTCGAATCAAAGTAGATTTTCCCACGCCGTTTGCGCCGACTAAAGCGGTAAGGCTTCCAGAAATAAGTTTGAAATTCATTTGGTTTCCGACGATATTTCTGGTTTTGCCTGATTGATATCCGATTGTCAGACCTTTTGCTTCGAGCGTATTATTTATTATAGGTTTATCCATTTTGCTAAAAAAATAATTTCTTTTTACGAACCAACAACCAGATAACCACAGGAGCACCTACGATAGAAGTAACTGCATTAATCGGAAGCGTATAAGAACTGAATGGCATTTGCGCAATCGTGTCACAAAGAAGCATTAGCAAACTTCCTGCAATAAGTACGGCTGGAATTAATACAAAATGATTGGATGTGTGAAATATTTGTCGAACCAAATGAGGAACTGCAAGTCCGATAAAAGCAATAGGACCCGCAAAAGCAGTAACTGCACCGGCTAAAATGCTGGTAGCAAGGATAATCATTAAAGTGGTTTTTTTAATCTGCAAGCCCATGCTTCTGGCGTAATTTTCACCTAATAAAAGCGTGTTTAAGGATTTTCCCGTTGCGATGCAGAAAATCAATCCGATTAAAAAACACAGCGCCAAAATTCCGACCTGATTCCAAGATAAATTTCCCAAACTACCAAACGACCAAAAAACATATTGTTGCAATTGTTCCGCATTGCTAAAATAAGATAAAACTGAAACCACGGCGGTTGTAAATGTTCCAAACATCAATCCGATAATCAGAATGGCCATTGTATCTTTAATTTTAAAAGAAACTGCCATAACGGCAAGCAACACAAGAAAACTTCCCAATCCGGAAGCCAAAACCAAACTCCACGGACTGGACAACCAAATTCCAAAGATTCCACCGATAGTTCCTGCGCCTAAAATGACAATAGCAACGCCAAGACCTGCACCGCTGCTGATACCGAGAACATAAGGACCGGCAAGCGGATTCCGAAATAAAGTTTGCATCATCAGTCCGGATATACTCAATCCCGCACCACTGATGATGGCGATAATCGATTTTGGCAATCGGTAATTCAATAAAATGTAATTCCAACTTTCTTTTTCTGCGCCACTTCCAAAAAAAGCCTTGAAAATCTCAGGAAAAGGAATGGAAACCGAACCGAAACTTAAATTTAAAACCAACGCTGCCAATAAGCCGAAACTTAAGAGTATAAAATGAAGATGATATTTTGAAGTTTGCAGCATTATTTAAGTTGGCTATAAAAGTATAATTCGTGTTCAGGCAATAGCTCAGGATGGAAAATTTTGACCAAATCTTTTAAAACCAAATCCGGTCGGTTGGGAGCGAGTTCGAAATAAATATAACCACCTGTAGCACCCTTTTTTGCCGTGTAATTATAGACTTTTTTATTTTTAAAAGCATCAAATATGGTATAAACTTGACTCGCTTGTTCCAAACCTCCCAACGTACTAAATTGTGCGGGAGCAAGCCAAATATCTGCTTGTTGGGCTTTATCCAAAACAGTTTCCAAACTCAATGACAAACCACCGGTTCCTTTTTCGTCTTTCCACAAATAATTTCCATTGGCATCTTCAATAAATTGTGCACCCCAACTGTCTCCGCGTGGAACATGCCAAATATCTCGGTACATCGCACCGTATAAAACTTCGGGAGTATCGGAAACCTCTTGAGCTAATGCTTTTACCTTTTCGTATTCATTTTTTATCGATTCAAAAAGTTGGTCAGCTTCCTCATCTTTGTCAAATAAAGCACCGAAAAATTTAATCCATTCTGCTTTTCCTAAGGGTGAAGTTTCTGTCCAATCTGCATTGTAAAGCACAGGAATGCCTGCATTTTGAATGATTCTATAAGTTGTATTAATGCCATCCATCGCAAATCCTACGACTGCTTCAGGAGCCAAATCAATAAGCGCTTCGGTGTTGAGTGCTTCATTTCTGCCTAATTCTGTAACTTTTCCGGATGCTATACGCATACGAATTTTTTCAGATGAAATAAAATCAAGTTCTGCAAAACCAACCAAACTTTCCTCTTTGTTTAACATTTCCAACGAAGGTAAATGTGTGGTAGAAGTAGCTGCCAAAGTTTGAATCGGAACAGTGACAACGGCATCATAATCAGCAGGATCAGAGATTGTCGTTCCTTTTTTTACAAGTGCATATTTAAAATCCCTGTCTGCATCCGGCCACGCTTTTTTGACAGAAATGACTTTGTAGTTTTCATAAATGATGATGTCAAAACTCTCGGCATATAAAACAGAACCTTCTTTTACAGCTATAGAATCAGATGAGATTTCATTGTTTTTACATCCGAAACACAAGCTGAAAATCAAAAAACAGAAAGAGAAAGTTTTAGGCATAAATAAATTTTCAGTTTTTGCAAAGGTAAAATAAGCCACGAAATAATTACCGATTCCCAAAAAAACACTGATTTTGATAATTTATTTAAAAAGTTAATAAAATTAAAACTATCTTTGCAATCACGATTGGTGAACCCTTTACAACATTTATTTGTTGTGGTTCTTAAAAGGGAAATAGGTGAATATTCCTATGCTGTTCCCGCAACTGTAAGTCGCCGAATTGATTTTCGGCATGCAATTCTTCAAACCACTGTTCGCTTTGGCGGATGGGAAG
This sequence comes from uncultured Flavobacteriaceae bacterium, assembly GCA_964636665.1. GTDB lineage: Bacteria > Bacteroidota > Bacteroidia > Flavobacteriales > Flavobacteriaceae > JAAYLC01. The sequence goes on along the minus strand of CAZWVT010000022.1, from coordinate 1,158 downwards.
GTAGCATCGACAAGCCAGGAGACCTGCCAAAAGTGATAAATAATATCAACTTTCGGGATAAAGGTTGCCTTATATGTGTCGAAAAAAAATCATATTCATACTATTCCTTGTCATTGCTCCGGCGATGTTTGCTCAGTTGGACTCTATTCAACAGTTGAATGAGGTTATTCTCACCGATTCCAAATTAAAAGATTTCTCGAAAGGTTATAAAGTCGATAAACTTTCAAAAGAGGAATCAGCTCAAAGTTTTTCATTTACTGATTTGTTGCGTTTAAATTCATCGGTTTACTTTAAAGAAAACGGCAACGGAATGGTTTCTTCGCCTTCTTTCAGAGGAACGAATGCCTCTCACACCGCTGTGATTTGGAATGGAATCAACATAAACTCGAACTTTACCGGACAAACTGATTTTAATGTCGTTTCTCCCGTAGGATATGACGACATCGCTATCCGAAGCGGCGGTGGCGGTGTTCAATACGGAAGTGGCGCAATTGGTGGCAGCATTCACATGAACAGTCAATTTAAGTTTGGAGAAAAAAACGAAAAATCACGGCTGCATTTGGCTTATGCAAGTTTTCAAACACCGAAAATAGCAGCTGATTATTCGATACAACGAGAAACATTTTTTCTTCATTTAAATGCAAATTTTATTCAATCGGAAAATGATTATTCCTACATCGGATATGACAAAAAAAACGAGCACGGCGAATTTCTCAGAACGGGATTCAGCTTGAATACTGCCAAAAGAGTAAGTTCAAATTCTTTAATCGGATTAAATTCTGAAGTGGTTTATAACGATAGAAATTTTTCCGGGAGTATAAATACCATCGGAAATGACGGTTATGAAGATTATCACACACGAAATTTATTCAGGTTTCAAAAAAATTATGAAAAGCTGAGATTTACCGCACGGGCAGCGCATCTTTTTGAGCAATTTAAATATTTCCCGAATACTGAATCCGCTAACTACGATCAAGGTTTAGCGCATAGTTTTATTGCAAATACCGAATTTGAAGCTTATTTGAATCCGGAAATGAAAGTGCAAGGCAAACTCGAATATACCGTGATTGATGCGGAAGGAGATAATATCGGGAGTCACCAACGACATACGATTGCTGCTGTTTTACTGTTAAATCACAACTTGAATAAAAAATAAAC
>CAZWVT010000021.1:0-26530 GCA_964636665.1 uncultured Flavobacteriaceae bacterium | reverse complement strand
TTATTAAAATCAATACAGATAAAGGAAGTTTTACTAAAAGGGTAAGTAGGAAGTAGATGTCAGTGGCATATTTGTATAAATATTGTTTAAAAATCCGTGAAATTCCATTTTAAGAAGCCTTAGTTTTCCAAAAAAGCATCATATTTCACATAAAACTTTTAAATTTCGATTTTATTCTTAATGAGATTGTTCCAAAAGTGCAAATATGAATTGTTTGGTAATTCATAAAAAAAGCCCCACACAAGCTCTATATTGTGCAGGGCGATGTAATCAAATAAATATAGAGCCTTATATTTTATCGGCACACGCTTTTATACGGTCTGCCAAATCATTCAAAGCAAATTTCAAGGTTTTTTTTTCTTCTTCTGTAAATTCAGTAGGTACTTTGTTTCCGTTTATTCCATTCATTTTTTGACTAAGCCAAGAACGGCTTTTGCCAAAGTATTTTTTAGAAATATTAGCCCAAGATACATCTACAATAATATCCCACATTAAAGACTGCATTGTTTGTTTTTTTGTTCCTGTTTCCATTGTAATAGTTTTTTTATCCCATGTTTTTACAAGGGGGTTTTTGTTAATCTTCTTTTTCCATTAATCTATCCACCAATTGTTGAATGAAAATCTCTAAATGAATAGAGAGAGGATAGGTTTTTCTATAATTCCGAATGGTGTCTATTAATTCCCATTCTGTATCTGTTAATTCTTTTTTCATTGGCTTTGTTTATTTGATTACATAACAAATGTAATAAACATTTGTTTAATAAAAGGATAAATAAAAAGATGTTTTAAACATCCAACACTGCCGGAGTCCAAATAAAGGAACTCATTTTATACGATATCCAAGGAAGAAAAATACAACAGTTTGAAGGAAATAGAGATTCAATTGATGTAAGCCGCCTGAATTCGGGGATTTATTTTATTAAAATCAATACAGATAAAGGAAGTTTTACTAAAAGAATAAGTAAAAAATAAAAACCGTTCATATTAAAGCACTTTTTTTATTTGGTCAACGTCTTTAAATTTTGGCGGGCGGAATTCCTGATACTTATAAAATGTGGACGCAATAATATATCGGTTTTGTTTCTATCATCAGTTAATACAACTGCTTTGGTTTCGTCAAAATCAGAATTACTAACTTCATAATCAATCATAGGACCGCCTCTTAGAAGAAAATCTTGAGCGATAAAAATAGCTTCTTTTTTAAAAGTATCATTTTTAGTTGCAATAAATACAACATCCCCAAATGTTTTTGTTTGCATGGGATTGTACATTGAGACATTGAAACCAACGGCTTCGAGAGTCTTATAAATAGAAGGAGTTAAACTGTTTGAAGAAAAATCCATAATCCCGCCATGTTCAATAATTAAAGTGCCATTTTCAGGCAGCATTTGATATAATTTCCGGAAACTCTCCTTGGTAAGTAATTGTCCGGCAGCACTTTCCCCTACCACTACATCAAGAATAATATAGTCATATTGTTTATCAACCGTATTTATAAAATATCGACCATCGGTAATAGTATTTTTTTCCGGATGATCTTCCATCCCAAAATATTTTACGCCATAATCGTATATACGCTGGTCGATTTCCACGGTTTCTATATCTGTTCCATATAATTTGGCATCGGAATAAATGCTTCCGCCGCCCAAACCAATTAACAATGCAGTTTCATTTTGAGGCAGTTGACCAATCAAACTTCGGATGAAAGTTACATAATATGTCAAACTGACCGTTGGATATTCTTTAAAAACAAGGTTTTGCAACATATTGTTTACTTCTAATTTACGTGAATAGAAAGGTTCTCCTTGTGGTGTTCGTTGCCGTAAATCCGTAATGCGGATTTCTCCCATTAGCCCTTCTGATTTTTTTACTAATCTTTCAGACGGATGCAAAAGTTCTTTTGGATTGGTATAATGGTTTATGGCTTCCCATGTCGAAATAATAATCACAAAAACAACTACTACTGTTTTGACCACTGCAATTCTCCGACGTATTAAAAAAAAGAGTCCCAATAAAACTACAAAGATGCCTAAAACAGTAAGAGGTAATGTGATTCCATAGTTCGGTATAATTCCAAATCCAAAACCCATTGTAAACAAAATGCCTCCTAAAGTGGAGATGGCATAAATGTTTCCTGCGGAGCGTCCGGCTTGTTCGACGGAATGTGTAATTTGGAAAATAATCATCGGACTCATCATCCCCATCAGAAATATGGGCGGAAATAAGAATAACATTTGTGATACAATCAATCCGGTAAAGAATGACAGGTGAAGGGTACTCTCCATTATGCTTTTGCTTATTACAGGGAGTAACAAAACAAATAGACCACTAAGCAGCAGCAACCATATTATGGCAGTCGGTGATTTAAAATGTTTTTTAGTAGTGACATATCCACCAAAATAATAGCCTGTCATCAATGCCAATAAAGTGATGGATAAAGTGGATGCCCAACTATAAAGCGAAGCTCCAAAAAACGGAGCCAACAGCCGTGCGCCCGCCAATTCTGTAACCATTACAACACCTCCTTCAATGAAGGAAATAAAGTAGAGATAATTTAATGAGGGGGGGTTTTCTATATGATGATTTTTGATGGTTGTCATTGGAAAGCCTTAGATTGTTTGACAAAAACTAAATTAACAGCATGCTAATATAACATTAATTTAACTTAATATAAAAATAAAATAAAAAATATATCAGCACAGACAAAGGAAATTTTACTAATAGGAATAAGGGAGAATGGAAAAATATCTCCGTAATATATTCAAAAAATGAAGCCCATTCAGCTTAGGAAGGTATCTCCAAAGTTCCTTATCTTTATGCTTTTTTAATCTAAGAATCCCTGTTATATGAATTTATTACTCATCAATATCAAAGAACTCATTCAAGTTCGTGAAGATGCTCCACAAATGCTTTCCGGAAGTGAAATGAAAACGCTGCCTACGCTCAAAAATGCGTGGATGCACATCAATAAAGGCGTTATCCAAGATTACGGAACGATGGATCAACTGCCGGAACTGAGCGGATTTAAAAAAATCGATTGCACCGGGCGGTTGGTGCTTCCCGCATGGTGCGACAGCCACACGCATCTTGTGTATGCCGGAAATAGAGAACAAGAATTCGTGGATAGAATCAGCGGATTGAGCTATCAGGAAATTGCAGCGCGCGGTGGCGGAATCGTAAACAGTGCCAAACGCCTTCAGGAAACTTCGGAAGATGAACTTTATGAGCAATCTGTAGTCCGATTAAAAGAAATTATGCAACTGGGAACCGGTGCCGTAGAAATAAAAAGCGGTTACGGATTAACCACCGAATCCGAAATGAAAATGCTTCGAGTAGCAAAAAAATTAGCTCAAAATTTTCCCGTAACGATAAAAACAACTTTCCTCGGTGCTCACGCTGTTCCGCCGGAATTTAAAAATGATAAACAGGGATACGTCAATTTACTTTGCGATGAAATGTTGCCTCAAATTGCAAAGGAAAACCTGGCAGATTACGTTGATATTTTTTGTGAAGACGGTTATTTTTCCGTCGAAGATATGAATCAATTGCTGACGGAAAGTGCCAAATACGGATTAAAACCCAAAGTACACGTCAATCAATTTACAAGTATGGGAGGCATTCAAGAAGCAGTAAAACACAAGGCGCTAAGCGTTGATCATTTGGAAGAATTGACCGATGAAGACATTGAAAGCTTGAAAAATAGCTCGACGATGCCTGTTGCGCTTCCCTCCTGCTCCTTTTTTATCAATATTCCATATTCTCCCGGACGCAAGATTATAGATTCCGGTTTGCCGTTTGCTTTGGCAACTGACTACAATCCGGGGTCAACACCGAGCGGAAATATGAATTTCGTATTATCGCTGGCTTGCATCAAAATGCGTCTGACTCCCGAAGAAGCCATAAATGCCGCCACCATTAACGGTGCTTTTGCAATGGATTTAAGCAAAACGCACGGCAGCATCACCCGAGGAAAAAGCGGAAGTGTCTTTATTACCAAACCGGTTCCTTCCTATGGGTTTTTACCTTATGCTTTTGGAAGCAAGCTGATTGAAAAGGTAATTATTGGCGGTTATGAGATTTGAGATTTTTATCTACAGTTGATTAATAAATAATTTGAAAAAAATAAGTTATGGAAGCTTTGAAAGAATTGGTGCATCTGTATAAATATGAGACAGTTGCAAAATTCATAAACAAACGTTCCGGCGAAGAAAAGTTTGGAGAAAAAATCGGATTTTTAAAGAGTCTCGATTCGCTAAAAACACATTCGGCAACCTATGTTCTTGTCGGTATTCCTGAAGACATTGGCGTTCGTGCCAATCATGGAAAAGCAGGAACGGCTCATGCGTGGAGTTCGTCTTTGCAAGCTATTTTAAACATTCAAGCAAATGAACTTACACGTCCGGAATCTGTTGTTCTTTTGGGCGAAATAAATTGCGACAAACAATTGGCACAAGCTTCAAAAATAGCAGATTCTGAACCTCATTCAAAAGAAGAACTCGGAAATTTGGTGATTCAAATCGACCATAAAGTTGAAAATTTGGTGCGTTATATTGTCGAAGCAGGGAAAATTCCCATTCTCATCGGCGGTGGGCACAACAACAGTTACGGCAATCTTTCCGGGTGTTCACAAGCGTTGGATAAAAAGATAAACTGCATCAACTTTGATGCGCATACCGATTTTAGAAGTCTGGAACATCGGCACAGCGGAAACGGATTTTCTTATGCTTATGACAAAGGCTATTTAGGAAATTACTACATTTTTGGATTGCATCGGAATTATACTTCTCAAGATGTTTTTGAACGTATGAAAAAAGTTCCGGAAGTGAAATACACACTTTTTGAAGACATTCAGATTAAGAAAAAAATATCCTTTGAACAAACACTTTTAGCCGCTGAAAATTATTGTGGTTCTGATGATTTCGGGATAGAATTGGATATGGACGCTATAGAAAATATGGGAAGCAGCGCGATGACTCCCAGTGGTTTTAGGATGACACAAGCACGACAATTTTTGGCTTATTTTGCCAAACATCCCAACCTTCGTTATGTTCATATTTGCGAAGGTGCTCCAAAAACCGAATTGTTCCCCAATGCAGTTGCCAAAGCAATTGCCTATTTAATCACAGATTGTATTGCTCAGTAAAAGGTGAAAAAATCGAGCTTATGAAAATTTTGCACACTTCGGATTGGCATATCGGAAAACAGTTGTACAAACAAGAATTACACGAAGATTTGTCGCTTTTTTTCGATTGGTTGTACCAACATATAGTTTGCAATAAAATTGATGTCCTTCTGGTATCCGGAGATGTTTTTGACCATGCCAATCCTTCTCAAGTTGCTTACAAACAATATTATGACTTTTTAAAACGACTCATCCCGATTGACATTCAAGTGATTATAACGGGAGGAAATCACGATTCTTCGGCTGTTCTAAATGCGCCATCGGAACTTTTGCGCGCCTTAAACATTTCGGTTATCGGCGGCGCAAAGGCGTTAAATGAGATGTTTGTTCCTGTTAATAGAAACGGAGAAAATCTGGTCGTGGCTGCAATTCCCTATTTGAGGGACAAGGATTTGCGCCAACCGGACGCCGGAGAAACTTATTCTGATAAGATTGAACTTGTCAAAGCATCACTTCGCACTTATTTTTCTGAAGTTAATACGCATTATTCCACTTATTACAAAGATGCTTTTTATATTTTAATGGGACATTTATACGTTCAAGGCAGTCAACTTTCGGAAAGTGAACGCGATATTCAGCTCGGAAATCTCGCCGGAGTTGAAGTAGATATGTTTGAAGGAATTCCTGATTATGTAGCGCTCGGCCATATTCACAAACCGCAAGTCGTTTCTGAAAAAAATCAAATTCATTATTGTGGTTCGCCCATTCCTTTGAGCTTTTCAGAAAAGAAGGATTGCAAACAAATCAATGAAATCGAAGTGGAAAACAATCGGTTAAAATCGGTAAAAAGAATAAATGTTCCCGCTTTCCGCAGACTGGTTTCTTTTGAAGGAACATTAACAGAAGTAAAGGAAAAAATCAATACTTATTCCGACGAAACGCCTTTGCTTTCTTTTGCAGAAATCAACGTAACCGAAGAACAACAAAGCATTGAAAATCAGTATGCTTTTGAATCTTTTGTCAATTCCAATCCCAATGCGAAATTGCAAATTATCAAATCGCGTTTGGATTATAAAAACCTTATCGGAGGAGCTTCTTACTATTTTTCAGAAACCACGGATGTATCCGATGTTACACCTATTGAAATGTTTGAAAAACGATTGGAAATAGAAGAAAATCTGGAAAATAAAGAAGAATTAATACTGGCGTTTCGTGAAATTTTAGAAGAACTCGGATTGTAATTTATGAAGATTTTAGCCATACGTTTTGAAAATATTCATTCCCTTAGAGGGGTTCATGAAATTAATTTTGAAAAACCACCTTTGAACGAAGCCGGATTATTCGCCATTACCGGTCCGACGGGTTCCGGAAAATCAACTTTATTGGATGTCATTACTTTGGCGCTTTTCAATCGGATTGCGCGTTTAAATACTGCTGTCAGTCAAACCATTATGGAAGATTACGGCGGAATTATGACAAGAAACACACGGAGCTGTTTTGCTGAAATAACTTATAAAAGCAAAGGTGAAAAATACCGATCCCATTGGTCTATAGCAAGAAACAGAAATGACAATTTAAGTCCTCGAAAACAGGAATTAATCCACGTGGAAAGCGGAGAAATTTTAGAATCCGGAACTAAAACTCCTGAAAAAAATCAAGAAATTATCGGACTGACTTATGACCAGTTTATCAAAGCCATTGTTTTGGCTCAGGGAGAATTCAATAAATTGCTGCTTGCACCGCGTCGCGAACGAAACAAACTTCTTGAAGACATTACCGGAGCGCATCATTACCGGCAAATCGGAAGAGCAGTTTTTGAACGTCAGTCAACTTTAAAACGTGAAATAGAATTGAAATCTGCCACGCTTGAAAGTTTTCAGATTTTTGATGAAGCTGTTGTCAATGCTAAAAAAGACCACCTGAAACTGCTGCTTAAAAACAAGGTCAATTTTGAAAAGGAGTTCGAAAAAGTAAAATCGGCGGTAACGACAAAAAAAAGTTTACAAGAAAAACATGGTGAGAGAAAAAATTGGGAGAAAGAACATAACAAGTATCTATCTGATTACGAAATTTTTAAACCTTATGGCAACAAATTAATTCTTCACGAACGGTTGTCAAAATATTCCAAACCCCTGCAAGAATTTGCCAAAACAAACGAAGATTTTAAACAGGTAAAATTAGAAATCCAACGTCTTTTTTCAGAAAAGGAAAAAGAGATTTCCCAACAGGAAAAATTGCTTCTAAAATCGGCACAACTTTTAAAACAGGAAATAACCGTTGATAATGTTTTGCAATCATTAGAAGCTTTTCGAATGCAAATAGAAGCTTTGGTAAATGATGAGAAATTAAATCAAAGTAACACGCAAATTCATAAAAATCAGATTCGCAACCATTGTGATAGCATTTCCAAAAAAGGCTATAAACTTAAATTCACAGATTCAATAGAACTGTTCGAGAAAAATTTTATTACACTTAAAACGCAAATAAATCAAACAATTTCTGAATCCGGAATAGCGACACTTTCTCAATTAAACGAACAAATTAACGAAAAACGCACTGCAAAAGATGCCGCTGTAGTATTTATTCATAAGAAAGAAAATATAGATAAATTGGAGTTGCTGTGTGATAAAGTTTTAATAGAAATTCAAGAATCCGAGAAGAAAATCAAAACCTACTTGAGCGAGAAATCAACATCTGAAAAAGCTGTTGTTCAATTGAGTAAAGAAGTTGCCGACCTTGAAAAAGAAATCAATCATCAGCGGATGTATCAGAGTTTGGAAGCCCATCGACATCAATTAAAAGACAACGAACCTTGTCCGCTTTGTGGCGCTTTGGAACATCCTTATGCTACCGGAGAAAATATCGAAACCATTCAAGAAACGCTGTTGACAGAAAAACGGGAAACTCTTGACACACATAAAAAATTGGTCATTTCGCTCAATGCCAATATCCACTCCTTAACCAATGAAATCCGTCGAAATTCAGCAGCAAACGACGAACGCAAACAGGAGCTTAAAAACGTGTATTCGGAGTTGGAAAAATATGCTGCTATCTTAGGTTGGAATACGCACGAAACCGTAGGAATCCTACATCAGGAAACAAAAAAAATTAATGATTCGCTTGCGTTTTTAGAAAACACAAAACAGGCTTTTGAGATTATGCCCGAATTTGAGGAATTGTCAGAAAGTTTGGAAGCATTCAAAAAGTCAAATCAACAATACGAAACGATTAAAAGCCAAAGAAAATCACTTTATCAAGGAGAAAACATTGCTCAGGAAATCAATCTGTTGACGCAACCCCTATTGCGAACTACCGCAACTTTGGAATCTTTGGAAAAACAACTTTCTCAAATGCAAGAGAAATTAGAGAAACTGAAAAAAATCCATCATACGCAAGAAAACAATCTTTTGGAAATCGCCCGAAAAGAAGCATTAGACACCATTGAAAACCTGAAAAACAGCTTGTTGAAAGACACGCATGTCCAACGAATTCGCGAGCGGAAAGAAGCATTGCAAAATCAGTTTATCCAACTTTCCGAACGCAAAAGAAACATCGACGAGCAAATAAAAACTTTGGAAACTTCGGACACCGATACCCGCACTTTAGAAATACTTTCAGAAAAAGTAGCGGAATTACAATTCGCAATTGATTCAACCAACCAAGAATACGGTGCGATAACACAAGAACTTAAAAAAGACGAAGAAATTCGAAGTCAACGTCAGGAATTGCTTGAGATTATTAGACAATTGCAGAAAAGACAGCTGCTTTGGAAAAAGATGAATGATTTAATCGGCGACAGCAACGGCAATAAATTTTCGGAATTTGTTCAGGATTTAACGCTCAAACAACTTTTGGGTCATACAAATAGGCGTTTGGCAGAATTTTCCGACCGTTATTTTATCGATCCTTCATCGGCCGACAAAGGTTCGGATACGCTTTTTGTCATCGACCATTATATGGGAAAAGCCCGGCGTTCGATTCATACACTTTCCGGTGGAGAAACGTTTTTGGTCAGTTTGGCAATGGCGTTGGCTTTATCCGATATTGCCTCGCGAAACATTAAAATTGAATCGCTTTTTATCGATGAAGGATTCGGAACTTTGGATCCTGAAACTTTGGATCAAGCCATTTCCGTATTGGAAAAAATGCAGCACGAAGACGAGCGTTGTATCGGCGTAATTTCTCATGTGGATGAACTTAAAAAACGGATTACCACGCAAATTCAATTGGAACGAACAAGTTTGGGTTATTCTCAAATATCTGTAATCGGATAAATTTTTTACCAGCGAATCACTGCACTAGCCCAAGTAAATCCGCTTCCGAAAGCTGCCAATACCACCAAATCTCCAGTGTTTATTTTTTCTTGTTCCCAAGCTTCCGATAATGCAATGGGAATTGATGCTGCGGTGGTATTGCCGTATTTTTGAATGTTGTTAAACACTTTTTCGTCGCTTAATTTTAATTTATGCTGAATAAATTGGGAAATCCGCAGATTTGCTTGATGCGGAATCAACATATCGATATCTGACACATTCAATCCGTTGGTTTTAAGTCCTTCCTGAATTACTTCACTAAAGCGAACTACGGCATGTTTAAACACAAATTGACCATTCATATAAGGATAATAAGGAATGTTGTCTTGTGGATTATCGGCCATAATTTCCGGAACCCAATAACCGGTACTGGGTCCCTGAAGCATCAATTCTTTTTTGTATTTTCCTTCACTGTGAAGATGCGTTGAAAGAATGGCTCGGTTTTTATCTTCGCTTTTAGAAACAACCACCGCTCCTGCCCCATCGCCAAAAATGACAGAAACACCTCTGCCGCGTGTTGTCATATCCAATCCGCCACTGTGATTTTCACTTCCGATGACAAGCACGTGTTTGCACATCCCTGTTTTAATATATTGGTCTGCGACAGAAAGTGCATAAATAAATCCGCTGCATTGATTTCGAACATCCAAAGCCGGGATGGTTCGCATTTCCAACATTTCTTGAATCTCAACGCCGCCGCCGGGAAAGTACATATCAGGACTCAACGTAGCAAAGACAATCATATCGATATTGTCAGGGGTTAATCCTGCACGTTCTATAGCAATTTTGGAAGCCTTTGCTCCCATTACAGAAGTTGAATTTCCATCCCCTTTTCGGATATGTCTTCTTTCTTTGATTCCCGTACGTTCCTGAATCCACGCATCATTGGTATCCATTATCTTCGACAAATCATCATTTGTCACTACATTTTCAGGAACATACATCCCCACTCCGGTTATTCTTGAAACATTCATTATCAACTTTTTAATGATTATTTATCACGTGATTTATAAGTTCAACAATTTACTAAAATATCGGCGACTATCACATAGGCAACACGGTTTTGATTTTTTAAATATCTTTGGTGAAAATCGTATTTACAATGAAATTAAAATTTAGCTTACTGTTTCTTGCTATGGGCTGCTGCTTTACCGCATTTGCCCAAGAAAATTCAGTTTACCAAACTCCTCCTGAAAGCATTCGCAACTTAGTCGAAACTCCTTTGGCACCGGCTGTTCAAATCGACAGCAAAGGAGAAAATGTCATCTTATTTTACAGAAATCAATACAAATCCATCGCCGAACTTTCCGAAACAGAAATGCGTCTGGCAGGATTGCGAATCAATCCCAAAACCAGTATCGGAAGCAGAACTGTTTTTTACAACAATCTAAAAGTAAAAAGCACCAAAGAAAAAGAACCTAAACAAGTTTCCGGTCTTCCACAAAACGGACGCTATTCTAATTTTACGCTTTCATCCGATGAAAAGTACTTGGCTTTTTTAAATACAACTTCAGAAAAATCAGAAGTTTGGATTGTAGAAATTGAAAAAGCACAGGCTAATAAGTTAAGCAGTCTTCCTGTGAATGCATCTATCGGCAGTGCGTTGACGTGGTTTAGAAACAGTCAGGCACTTTTGGTCAAAACCATTCCCGACAACCGTCAAGAGTTAATCAATACAACCGAAGCCGTTCCAACCGGTCCAACCATTTCTGTCAGTGACGGTCAAAAAGCTCAAAACCGAACTTATCAGGATTTGCTGAAAGATGCCAATGACGAATTCAATTTTGAGCAATTGGTGCGTTCAGCTATTTTTAAAGTAGATTTAAACGGAAATGCTTCTCCATTTCTTCCGCCGGATTTGTACAGCAGCTTATCATTTTCACCGGACGGTTCCTATCTTATGGTCAATACCATTCAAAAACCTTTCTCCTATTTGGTGACTTATCATCGATTTCCATTTGCAACCAATATTTATGATACCGATGGCAACTTTATAACCACCGTAAATGAAGTTTCTCTGGATGAAGTACGCCCAAAAGGATTTATGGCTACGCGCTTGGGAAAAAGAAGTATGCAATGGCGTGCCGACAAGCCGGCTACCTTGTTTTGGGCAGAAGCTTTGGACGGAGGCGATCCTGAAATGGAAGTAGATTATCGCGATGCTGTTTATCAATTGTCTGCCCCTTTTACCGGTAAAGCTGATTTGGTATTTAAAACCATCAACCGATTTTCGGGAATCACATGGGGAACTGATTCAATGGCTATCGGAACTGATTATTGGTGGAACACGCGCAACACCAAAACATATTTATTCAATCCGAGCAATCCCAATCAAGAACCTGTGCTTGTTTTTGACAGAAATTACGAAGACCGATATGCCGATCCGGGCCGTTTTGTTACCACGCGAAACCAATACAATCGACAAGTATTGGAATTAGATAAAAATGAAGCTTTCTTGATAGGTGACGGTTTTACAGCTGAAGGCCAATATCCTTTTATCGATAAAATTAATCTGAACACATTGAAAACTTCTCGGATTTATCAATCTTCATATACCGATAAATTTGAAAATATTTACTCCTCCGGAAGTGATATCAAAAAAGGAAATATTCTTGTACGAATTGAATCTCCCACAGAATATCCGAATTATTACTTTAGAAATATCAAGAGAAAAAACAAATTATCTCAGATTACCTATTTCGAAAATCCATTTCAGAGCATTCAAGATGTTCACAAAGAAGTAATAAAATACAAACGTGCTGATGGTGTGGATTTAGAGGCTACATTATACTTGCCTGCAGATTACGATATAAAGAAAAAGGAAAAACTTCCAATGATTTTATGGGCTTATCCCCGTGAATTTAAGAGCAAGAGCAGTGCCGGACAAAGCACAACCAATCCAAATAGATTTATTTATCCACATTACGGTTCGCCTATATATTGGGTAACCCGCGGCTATGTTGTTTTGGACAATGCAGATTTTCCTATTGTCGGAGAAGGAGGCACAGAACCCAATGACAGTTTTATTCCCCAACTTGTTGCCAATGCCGAAGCAGCTATTAATGCCGTTGACGCAATGGGTTATATCGACCGCAATCGCATAGGTGTCGGTGGACATTCTTATGGTGCGTTTATGGTTGCCAACTTGCTTTCACATTCCGATTTATTTGCTGCCGGAATTGCCCGCAGTGGAGCTTACAACAGAACGCTGACTCCTTTCGGTTTTCAAAGGGAAGAACGCAATTATTGGGAAGCACCGGAGATTTATAATACGATGTCTCCATTTATGAGCGCCCATAAAATGAAAGCTCCGTTATTGCTGATTCACGGTGCGGATGACAACAATTCCGGAACCTATCCGATGCAAAGCGAACGCTATTTCAACGCCTTAAAAGGACTTGGTGCAACGGCACGATTGGTAATGCTTCCAAAAGAAAGCCACGGTTACAGTGCGAAAGAAAGCATATTGCACATGCTTTGGGAACAAGACCAATGGCTGGAAGAGTACGTTAAAAATGCTGCTACAGAATAGATAATGCTTTTTTAATAGAAGTGGTTTTTTCTATGTTTTTCTAATTTTAAACCTAAAAAGAAAAAAGCCGTCTCATTATGGATGAAACAGCTTCTTTCTAAACAACCTAACCAATTAAATAAATAGAATATTTTACTTTTTCATAGCAATTCTATATTCTTCTTATTTAGTTGTAAAGATACGGTGTTATAGTAAGGCAGAATGTTACATATAGCCGAAAGTTTTGTTAAAAATTAGCCAATAGACTTAAAAAAACTATTTTTGCTTAAAACATTCTTGTTTGGCTGATAAATTCTTTCATTTCTTTAATTTTATTCAGAAATAAAAAAGGTCTTTATCCAAATTGATAAAAACCTCTTTTTTAAAAATGCTTGTTATTTTCAAAAGAATTTTTAAATTATTCTTTCTCTATCTTCTTTCTTTTATAGGTTTTTTTCTTGTAATATTTTTTATAAGGGAAATAAGAAACGATGCTCAACAGTATGGCAAAGGCGGTTATCCAAAAAACAAATCTGGGTGTTGCGGGCGCGTCTCCACTTGCATAGGAGTGCAATCCGCTTAAGTAAAAATTCACACCGAAATAAGTCATCATAATCGTTGCGTAAGACATCATAGCGAGTACGTTAAATATCCATCGTCCGCGCAAACCGGGAACCAATCGTGCGTGAATTACAAATGCATAAATCATAATACTGATAAGCGCCCAAGTTTCTTTTGGATCCCAACCCCAATAACGTCCCCAACTTTCATTTGCCCACTGCCCTCCTAAGAAATTTCCAATGGTAAGCAAAACCAAACCGACAGTCAACGCCAATTCAGTAATAATGGTCAACTCGCTCACATTGATTTCCATTCGCTTGTAGTTTTTCTCGGTGGTAAAAATCATCAAGAACAAACTGGTCATGCCTAACATCATTCCCAAAGTAAACGGTCCGTAGCTCATCACAATTACCGAAACGTGAATCATCAACCAGTAACTATCTAACACCGGTTGCAGGGTTGCAATAGACGGATCCAACCAATTCTGGTGAGCCACCCACAAGATTATCGCTGTTACAAAAGCTGTGGAAGCCACGGTCAAATCACTTTTTCGCCCGAACATAATACCGAAGAAGAGTGTAGCCCAAGCGACATAAATCACTGACTCATAAGCATCACTCATCGGCGCATGACCACTCACATACCATCGCAAAGCAAGGCCGAGTGTCATCGCCACAAAGAAAATCCACATCAATATTTTTGAGGCTGTTATAATGCCTCGCAATATTTTTCTGTCTTTAAATAACTGGGCGATAATTACGACAAACATAAAAACGCCCAATACGAGGAAATACTTGTAAAGTCGGTTGAAAACATCTACCTGATTGTATATGATTTCCGCACGAATCTTATTTTCAGAAGGCATTATTTCTTTCCCAAATTTCTTTTGAAAATTGGTAATGCTCTCCAATAATTCATCTGCTTTTGAATAATCACCGGTTTCTCTTGCATCGCGAAGACGTTCAAAATACAGGGGAAGAATATTTCGCGCATAAAGAGAATCCATTCCCACAATATTTACTTCACTCAGCTCGGGATATGAAACCCATTTATTTCCGGGATCATCCGGAATTGGAAAAATTTTCAAAATACTTCCGCTTAACGCTGAATTTAATAAGGAGAAATTCTCGTGTGCTTTGACGATATCCTTTTGATATTGATTGGGTGTAGTGGTACTTGTAGCCGCTGCAAGAAATGGCTCTAATTTATAATTTCCACGTTCGTCAAACAAGTCCATCAATGAGATATTCCTTTGATTTTCAGGCACCCCTGTTACGTGTCTTATGCTGTCATTTCCACGTTTGAGAGCAATCAATGGCACTTCTACCCAAATTCGGGGAAATTCTGTCATCGATATAAAAACCTGATCGGCATTCATTCCTGCATAATGATTGCTTCTGGAAACTTTTCTCAATAATTCGCTTGAAAAAGTGTTTATTGGCTTCATTCTTCCGTTATCTTGAATCAGCAATTGTCCAAACTTCTTTGCATGTTCTTTACTAACTGAATTCGCTACCAGAATAGAATCGATGGTTTCTTTAGGAACCGGATTGTGTTGATGTGATTCTTGTGAAAAAGCGGTCATTGACAGCAATCCGATAAAAATAGTAATCATACTTTTTTTCTTACGTTTGATACGATCGAGCATCAAGGTAAGTTTGCTGAATCGGCTGCCCGGTGTAAACCAAATTGCCATCAGTCCGATGTAAAGCAAGAAATAACCGATATAAGTTATCCACGTTCCCCACCAATCGTGATTGACGGAAAGGATTGTACCGCCCTCATCCGGGTCAAAACCGGCTTGAAAAAATCGATAGCCGCGATGATCCAAAACATTATTCATGAAAATATCCGCATCAAAATGAGTATCGCCTTCAATGACGGTAACTTTACTCATAAAAGAAGAATAAGCCCTTTCCGTTCCCGGATATTTATCGGCTATAAATTCATTTAAAGTTACACTAAACGGCAATTGGATTTTTCTTGAACCAAAAGTCAGATAAACTTTCATTCCTGCTATTTCTACTTCTTTAGGATTTGGTGAAGTTCCGCGACCTCCCATCAGAGAAACTGTTTTGGTTTCATTTTCGGCAATAACATCTACCGTGAGCGCGTGAATTCCTTTTAAATCATCGGCTTCTGCTTTTACCACGCCATACGAACCTTTAACTACCGGTTGAGGAATTACAAAATTCAAACCTCCCAAGCGGTATAGCGAACGCAAATTAAACGGCTGAACGCTATCGGCTACCACAGTTCCTTGAGCCTGAGTAGCCATAACCATATACTCACCTTCAAAAGGAGAATCAATTTGATAGACTCCATCTTCCCATAAAATATTAATGGCACCCTCCGTCGGATTGTTAACAGCAAAAAGAATATTGTGTATATTGGAAACTTCTCCGACTTTCAACCAGTGGTCATGGCGGCTTCCTTCTCCGGATTCAACAAGTTGCAAATATTCTTCCCCGTCGGAATCCGGAACAATGGCTTCTTTTGCGTCCGACATAAAATCTCTGTACTTAATTGTTACAGGGATGTTATTATAATCGGTATGGATTTCAAAATCATTATTGAGTCGTTCGGATAGTCGCAACATTTTTGGGCGCACTCTTCGGCGTTGCGGTACATCGTCCACAACGTAATCGCCGTCAATAAAAGCCATTAAATATGCATTTTCAGAAAGAATAAAATCTGCGGTTTCGCCTTCTCTGAGGTGCATAATGCCTTCGTACCCTATATATCGCGTGACAAAAGCGCCGACAAGCACCAAGATCAATGAAACATGGAGCATCAACGAGGCCCACATTTCTTTTTTATGTAGGTTATAACGAAAAATATTACCGACGAAATTTATAACGAAAATTCCCATAATGGCTTCAAACCACCAGGCGTTGTAAATTAATTCACGAGTATAAGGAGTTGGCGGACTTTCTGATGAAGCGTCTAAAAAGGTTCCTACAGCCATCGCTGCTGCAAAAACTAAAAAAAGTACAGCCGTTAGGCGCGTAGAAAAAAGAACGGAAGCTATTTTTTTTAGCATTTTTTAATTTTTAGAAGGCAAATTTAACCATTTAATCAGACTAATTCTACGTTTAGCGCAAAAGCTTGTCTTCTACTATCCATTAAACTAAACATTCAATTATCATCATACATTAATCTGAATTTCACTATATTAAACAGAAATAAAAGCTCTTACTGACAAATTGTCAAATTGAATTTAAGATAATTTTTAGGATTGATTTGCTTGCCGAGCGTTAAAAATATTTAAATGCAAGAAGGTTCCCATACTGCGAGCGCGGTTTTTTGCTATCTGTGCAATCTCATCTTGAGGGTCAAATAATTCCTCAATCGTTTGAAACCACAAATTCAACCAAGCACCAAAATGTTTTTCGTTAATCGTCCCTCCCACTTCTTTATCGACATGAACATGTGCGTTCATTGGATTGCCAAAATACTTTCGTTTGTACAATAAATTGGTCTCCCAAAAATCAGTCAGCAATTCCAAATGAGAATCCCAATCCTTGATGATTCCATTAAATATAGGTCCCAAAAAATCGTCTTTTCTGATTTTTGCATAGAATGTATGTACGAGAAGTGAAACCTCTTCTCTCGATTTTAGCTGTTTTTTTTCCATTTTATTTTTTCACTTATTTTTATCTGAATCTTCATAACTGAATATTCAGCTATTTATTGAGATAAAATAACCATTTTAAATTGAATCTCCTCTTTAAAATTGTAAATTTATAGGCTGAAAACAGTTCACTTTTATGAGGTTAATCATAAATCATGATTTCTGAAAATTTATTACACACATACGGTGCTGAACTTGAGACTTATGATGCTTTTCAAATTGTATTTCTCGAACAAGCCAAAGCTCATTTTTACTATCAAATAAAAACCGGTGAAGTCAAAATGTATAATCTTAGCGAAAGCGGGAAAGAATTTGTACAAGGATTTTTCTACGAACATGAAAGTTTTGGAGAACCGCCTTTGTTTGCGGATTTTAATTATCCCGCATCGGCCGTAGCGATTCGAAAGTCAAGTATTTACAAACTTTCCAAAACAAATTTGTACAAACTGCTCAGGGAACATCCGGAAGTCCATTTTAAATTTACCCAGATTCTTGCGCAGCGATTGTTTTATAAATCAACCCTGCTAAAAGGCATTTCGGGTCAAGCTCCCGAACAGCGAATTCTTACACTCATCGATTTTTTAAAGGAAAACGATGAAGCCGCCACGAATCCATATAAAGTCATGCTTACACGTCAGCAAATTGCAGATATGACCGGCCTTCGCGTAGAAACGGTAATTCGCGCCATCAAACAATTGGAACAGGATAAGGAAATTCAAATCATAAAAAGAAAAGTGTATCGCTAAAAGATAAAGTTTATTTTCGCATTATGATTTCAATTGTATTAATCGGTTTCGGAAATGTAGCGACACATTTGCTTCGAGCGTTTTCAAAAAGTAGTGAAATAACAGTCAAGCAAGTTTACAACCGCTCTGAAATTGCTCAAAACGAATTGGAAGATGTAGCTTTTACTGCGAACATCAGCAATCTTGAAGAAGCAGATTGTTATATTATTTGTGTGTCTGACGATGCCATTTCTTCTGTTTCTGACCAACTTGTTTTTGAAAATCGCTTCGTGGTTCATACTTCCGGAGCGATGTCGATGGAAAAATTAAGCAATAAAAATCGGAAGGGTGTTTTTTATCCGCTTCAATCTTTTTCTAAAGACAAATCAGTTGATTTTAAAAACATTCCGATTTGTATTGAAGCAGTTGAAAACACTGATAAAACCATACTTTATCGGTTGGCAAAAAACATTTCAGAGCAAGTCTATGAAATTTCCTCCGATTCCCGTGCCAAGCTTCATGTTGCTGCTGTTTTTGTAAATAATTTCGTCAATTATCTTTACACCCTTGGAAAAGAAATTCTGGATGAAAACGATTTGCCGTTTGATTTGCTAAAACCGCTGATAACCGAAACTGCTCATAAATTGACATTTTTAGAACCTTGGGAAGCACAAACAGGTCCAGCAAAGCGAAACGATGAGAAAACAATACAAAAACACTTGGAATTACTGACGAATCCAGCGCATAAAGAAATATATAAAATGCTTACAATGACAATTCAAAAACATTATTCAAACTCATAATTATGGCACAATCATCAGAGAAAAGTTACAAAGAATACCTTAAAGACATCACCACTTTTATTTTTGATGTTGACGGGGTTTTAACCGACGGGACGATTCAAATAACCACTGAAGGCGAATTGTTTAGAACGATGAACATCAAAGATGGATATGCTCTTAAAATAGCCGCAGAGAAAGATTTCCGAGTTTGTATTATTTCCGGAGGCAGTAACGAAGGTGTCAGAATTCGCCTTGAAAATCTCGGCATCAAAGATATTTATCTGGGAATCAACAATAAAATTGAGGTTTTAAACAGCTATATGAAAACCCACAATTTGGAACGGAAAAACATTCTTTATATGGGTGATGACTTGCCTGATTATTACATCATGAAAGAAGTAGGTTTGCCGTGTTGTCCGCAAGATGCCGTTCCTGAAATTAAAGCCATTTCAACATATATTTCTCATAAAAACGGGGGCAAAGGATGTGTCCGCGACGTCATTGAGCAGGTGATGAAAATTCACGGAAAGTGGGACATTACATCCGGAGCTGCAGCCAAATTAGATTAAAACCTAACATTGTAATTTTATTTTGAACTTTCTCAAACTAATCCGACTGCCCAATCTTTTAATCATTGGTCTTGCTCAAATCCTAATTCGGTACGGGTTGTATGCGCCTTATCATGCTACGCCGACTTTGACGGATTTCCAATTTATTTTACTTGTATTGGCAACGCTTTCTATTGCAGCAGCCGGTTATATCATCAACGATATTTACGACCAAGAAATTGACCGAATTAACAAGCCCGATGCCGTAATCGTAGGAAAAAAAATATCCGAAAAGAAAGCAAGTAATTTATTTATCGTATTAAATATTATAGGAGTAGGTATCGGATTTTATTTGGCAAACAGCATTCAACGTCCGGTTTTTGTAAGTTTTTTTATCGTTATTTCCATTCTGCTTTATTTATATGCCACATCCTTTAAAAAAATACTGATTGTAGGAAATCTCCTTATCGCCGTATTGGTTGCGATGAGCATATTGATTGTTCCTGTTTTTGATTTGCTGCCGGTAATAAATTGGCAAAATCAGGTCGTTCAAAAACGGACATTTCTCCTGATTTTGGACTTTGCAATCTTTGCTTTCTTTATCAATTGGATTCGGGAAATAGTTAAAGATTTACTTGATGTGGACGGTGATAAGAAGGGAGGAATCAACTCATTGCCTATTGCAATTGGAAAAAGCAGAACCGTAAAAATAATAATTGCACTCACTTTTATTTTATTGTGCAGTGTGATTTATTATATGTATGAGAATTTGTACAAATATCAAATCTTGATGCTGTATTTCCTTATTTTTATTGTGGGGCCACTCCTCTATTTATGTATTAAAGCAGTTGATGCCAAAAGCAAGAAAAGGTATCGATTATTGTCTTCGTTGCTAAAATTAATCATGGTAACCGGAATTTGTGCGATGATTCTGTTTCGTTTTTTTTATTAACTCGTACTTTTGAGTTATGAATATTGAAACCCTTGTACTTTCTACCAATAAGATTGAAGCTCAGAAGAATTTTTACGGAAATATTCTGAAGCTCCCACTTGCAGATATTCAAAAAGATGCTTTCACAGTAAAAACTCAAAAAAGCAATCTTATATTTCAACAAAACGACGGATTTACACCTTATCACTTTGCATTTACAATTCCCGGAGAATCAATTTTCAAAGCGTTGTCTTGGCTTAAGGAACGCGTTGGTGTCATAAAAAATGAAAAAGACGAAATTGTGGATTTTCCAGCTTGGAATGCAAAATCCGTTTATTTTTACGATGAAGACCAAAATATCGTGGAGTTGATTGCCCGAAAAAACCTCTCCTATCCTACTCAGGAAATATTTGACGCTTCCCAACTTATCGAAGTTTCCGAAATCGGGTTGGCAACTTCTGAATTTAAGAAAAAATCACAAGAATTAAATAACATTCCCGGAGTTTCAAAATTCAGCGGGGGCGATGAAATTTTTGCTGCCATTGGTTCTGAAACCGGACTTGTCATTTTGATAGACAAAGAGAAAAAAGATTGGTTTCCCGGCAATGATAAAGCTTTCAGTTCCGAATTCCGAGCTATTGTAAAAACATCTCAAGGGAAATTTCAATTGAATTATATTGCTGATGCCCTTAAATTTTATCCTAAAAAATAACGATGCCCTATTTAAAAGAGAAATTCAAAGATTATAAAATTATTCTTGCTTCAAAATCGCCGAGACGAAGTGCTTTATTAAAAGGTTTGGAAATAGATTTTAAAATTTTCACTAAAGATATCGATGAATCATATCCATCTCATTTGCAGGCTGTAGAAATTGCGGAATATTTAAGTCAAAAGAAAGCACAAGCATATCAACCGGATGCCGATGAAATTCTGCTGACCAGCGATACCATCGTTTGGCATAATAATAAAGTGTTGGAAAAACCGAAAAATCCCGAAGAAGCCATAAAAATGTTATCCGAGTTAAGCGGTTCAAAACATCAAGTTATCAGTGCAGTTACGATACGTTCTTCCACATTCATCAAGACCGTTCACGATATTGCAAATGTCGTTTTCAGACCTTTATCCAAAGGAGAAATTGAACATTATGTCTTTAATTACCAACCTTTTGACAAAGCCGGCGGATACGGCATCCAAGAGTGGATTGGGTATGTGGGAATTGAAAAAATTGAAGGCTCGCATTATACGGTGATGGGACTTCCTGTTCACAAAGTTTATCAATTATTACAAGAACTACCGCTTTAGTATAAAGTTCAGTTGCGATTGTTTATTTTTGAAATAAATTTAAGCTTGATGAATATTATTGAAGATATTAAAAGTTATTGGATTCCTCTGATGCAAACGGGTGCAACCATTCTCATTCTGTTTATTTTACGGCTTATCGTGCGTCGTGCAATTATTAATTTTACAATAAAGGCAGAACGCTATGAACGACGAATCAATCTTATTTTCAAACACTTAAATATTTCCTTTACTTTTATATTCATTTTTCTGATGTTTCTAATTTGGAGTGTTGATTTGAGAAATATCGGAATTGTATTTTCATCAATTTTTGCATTAATCGGAATTGCTTTTTTTGCACAATGGTCTATTTTAAGTAATGTTACCAGCGGTATTGTGATGTTTTTTACTTTTCCTTACCGCATTGGAGATTACATCCGAGTTCACGACAAAGATTTTCCTTGCGAAGGTTATATCGAAGACATCCGAACCTTTCATGTCATTCTCCATACGACAGATAATCAAGTGATTACATATCCAAACAGTTTGATGTTACAGAAAGGAGTCAGTATTGTAGGAAGAAATGACATTCCGGAACCAAGTCCAACTGATAAGAATATTGAAAATTTACCTCACGATTAACATCTTGTTTTTCAATAAAAAACACCCTAAATGTTTAAAAAATATTTTCTTGTTTTTTTAATTCTGATACCGGTCTTTCCTTTTTATGGTCAGGCACCCAAAAAACTCAATTCTTCAGAAATATATCACGAACTAAAAAAACTTAATTTTCTTGGCTCGGCTTTGTACATTGCCGCTCATCCAGACGATGAAAACACGCGATTAATTTCTCATTTGGTAAATGAAATACACGCACGAACCGCTTATTTATCGATTACACGTGGCGACGGCGGACAAAATCTGATAGGCACCGAATTGCGGGAATTGTTGGGAGTCATCCGAACTCAGGAATTGTTGGAAGCAAGAAAAATTGACGGCGGCAAACAATTTTTTACCAGTGCAAATGATTTCGGATACAGTAAAAATCCGGAGGAAACATTTAAATTTTGGAATAAAAAGCAACTTCTCGAAGAATTTGTACAACTTATCCGACAATTTAAACCCGATATCATTATCAATCGTTTTGATCACCGAAATCCCGGAACTACCCACGGACATCATACTGCTTCTGCAATGCTCAGTTACGAAGCATTCGATTTGGCTGCGGATAATAATTTCCATTCTAAAAGTAAAAATTCCTACGGTTTATGGACTCCGGAACGGCTGTTTTTTAATTTGTCTTGGTGGTTTTACGGAAGCGAAGAAAAATTTTTAGAAGCCATACAAAACAAAGATTATATCAACTTAGATATTGGCAAATTCTATCCTGTTTTGGGTAAATCCAACGGAGAAATTGCCGCAAAGAGTCGGAGCAAACACCAATCTCAAGGTTTTGGAACTACCGGAACCCGCGGAGAATCCATGGAATATTTAGAGTTTTTGAAAGGGTCACCCATTACTGACAACAATTTGTTTGAAGGAATCAATACAACCTGGTCGCGAATTAAAGGAGGTCAAGAAATTGGCGATATTTTATATCCGTTGGAAGAAAATTTTGATTTTAAGAATCCGTCGAAAATCATTCCTCAATTGCTAAAAGCCTATCCTTTAATCGCCAATTTGGAAGATGAACATTGGCGTAACATAAAATTAAAACAATTAGAAAATTTAATTCTCCACGCTTCGGGTATTTTCTTGGAAGCCCGAACATCACAAGAAATTATTACGCCGGGCGAGGAATATCCTGTTACTACTGAAATAATCAATCGCGGTAAACATCCGGTTATTTTAACCAAAATAGAAAATACAACAAAAAAACGTTCGTTGCTGAAAGACAACATTTCTTTAAAAACCAATATAACGCAATTAGATACTTTCAAGATTAAAGCGCAATCCGAACATTTTTCTGCTCCTTATTGGCTTAAAAAACCTCATACAGAAGGAATGTATCAAGTTCCTGATGGTTTTTTAGACAAACCCGCAACACCTTCTCTGGAAACCATTCGTTTTCATTTGCAATTTAAAAATATAAACATTCCATATAGCGTTCCGGTTGTTTATAAAACCAATGATGCCGTAACTGGAGAAGTCTATCAACCTCTGGCTGCTTTACCAAAAACAACCCTTTCCATTCCTGAGAAAATCACTGTATTTTCTTCCGGTGAATCTCAAGAATTTCGTGTGAAAGTAAAATCGCATCAAGAAAATATTCAGGGAGTTTTAAAACTATCTGAAAGCAAATCATGGAAAATCGAACCACAAGAAATTCCTTTTTCACTACCCTTAAAAGGCGAAGAAAAAGAATACGTTTTTAAAGTTACACCAACAAATACGGCAAAAGATGAAACCTTAAAAGTTTCCGTCGAAATCGATAATGAAATATTTGACCAAGAGCTTTTTACCATTTCTTACAATCACATTCCAACACAACGCGTACTATTGCCCGCTACAGCCAAATTTGTTAACCCTAATATTAAAAAGAAAGGAACAAACATCGGCTACATTGAAGGTGCAGGCGATTTGATTCCAAAGTATTTGCGCCAAATTGGATATCAAATAACCATCATTCCTCCAAATGCAATCAATTTGGAAACACTTAAAAAATTTGACGCCGTAATTATGGGAATTCGTGCTTATAACGTAGTTCCACAGTTGGAATATGTTCAAAATATTTTGAATGAATATGTATTTCAAGGTGGGAATCTTTTGGTTCAATACAACACCAATCATCAAATGGCAACCAATAATCCCGCTCCTTTTCCGTTGACAATTTCAAGAAAGCGCGTAACCGATGAATATGCGCCGGTAACATTTCTGGCTCCAAAACATCCGGTTCTTAATAAGCCTAACAAAATCACACACAAAGATTTTGAGGATTGGGTTCAGGAACGCGGACTTTATTTTCCCGATACGTGGTCGGAAGAATTTACGCCCATTTTGGGAATTTCAGATCCGGGAGAAGATCAAACAAAAGGTTCGCTCTTGGTCGCTTCCTACGGGAAAGGATATTATATTTACACCGGACTCAGTTTTTTTAGACAGCTTCCGGAAGGAGTTTCAGGCGCATACAGATTATTGACAAATATTTTATCATTAGGAAAAAAATGACAAAACAAACATCTCAAAACGATATAGAAAAAACTCAATTTGTTTGGAAAACAAGTTACACCGTCGTATTGGTGGTAAATGCCATCTACATTTATTTATTCTATTTACTCATGCAAAATTTAAGCTAAATGCATCAAATAGATTGGATTGTACTGATTGGAACGCTTCTTTTTATCGTTCTTTACGGAACTTGGAAAGCCCGGCAACAACGTGATGTTTCTGATTATTTTAAAGGAGGAAATACCTCAGGCTGGTGGACCATCGGATTGAGTGTGATGGCAACACAGGCCAGTGCTATTACTTTTTTATCTACTCCCGGTCAGGCTTTTCACGACGGAATGGGCTTTGTGCAATTTTACTTTGGTTTGCCTATTGCCATGGTCATTATTTGTCTGGTTTTTATTCCGATATACCACAAATTAAAAGTTTTTACAGCTTACGAATATTTAGAAAGTAGATTTGACAAAAAAACACGAACGCTAACTGCTATTTTATTCCTCATTCAACGCGGTCTTGCTTGTGGTATTACCATCTTTGCGCCCTCCATTATTCTTTCTGCGGTGTTGGGGTGGAATTTATTCTATTTGAATATTATCATCGGCGTACTTGTTATTATATACACGGTTTCGGGAGGAACTCGCGCCGTGAATGTTACCCAAAAACAGCAAATGGGCGTTATTTTCTTTGGAATGTTTTTGGCTTTTTTGCTCATCCTAAACTATCTGCCCTTAGATATCACTTTTACAAAAGCACTTAAAATTGCCGGTCAGAGCGGAAAAATGGATATTTTGGATTTCTCATTCAATTTTGACAATCGCTATACTTTCTGGAGCGGTATTATCGGCGGTACTTTTCTGGCACTCTCCTATTTTGGAACCGATCAAAGTCAAGTGCAGCGTTATTTATCCGGAAAAAGTGTAAAACAAAGTCAAATGGGACTTATTATGAACGGTCTTCTCAAAGTTCCGATGCAGTTTTTTATCCTGCTTGTTGGGATTATGGTTTTTGTCTTTTATCAGTTTAACAGCTCGCCGTTGCATTTTAATCCGTCTGCTGTAAAGGATGTGAAAAACTCAGAATATGCGGACGAATATATATTGCTGGAAGAAGAAAAAGAAATTTTGGATCAGCAATTAATCGAACAGCAACTTTTATTCGGGAAAACTGAGAATCCCGAACAGCAGGCAGTTTATCGCGAAGAGATAGAAAAAATAAATGCAGCTACCAAAGAATTGCGAGCGCAATCCGTGGCATTGATAAAACAAGCCAATCCGAATGCCGAAACGAATGATAAGGATTATGTGTTTATTCATTTTATTTTAAACAACCTTCACAAAGGAATCATCGGTCTGCTTCTCGCAGTAATTTTAAGTGCTGCAATGTCTTCTACTTCTTCCGAACTCAATGCGTTGGGAAGCACGACTACTTTAGATTTATACAAAAGAAACAGACCGGGAAAACGCGAGAAACATTATGTTGCCGCTTCCAGAGGTTTTACGTTTCTTTGGGGAATTATTGCAATTGTTGTCGCTTGTTCGGCACATCTTTTCGACAACTTGATTCAGCTCGTAAATATTATAGGTTCTATTTTTTACGGAAATGTATTGGGAATCTTTTTACTGGCTTTTTTCATCAAATTTGTTCATTCCCGAGCTGTATTCATCGCTGCAATTATTACGCAACTTATCATTGTCTATTTTTGGTATATTGATTTGATGCCGTACTTATGGCTAAATCTTGTCGGTTGTGCGATTGTGATGTTTTTAGCGGTATTATTGCAATTCATAATTCCGAGTAAGAAAGAAAATACTGCAATTCAATCTTAATATTGCCGATGTTTTAAAGTTGTCCACAATATGAAACAAATGAGAGGGATTATTATTTTAACTATTACTTTGATTTTATTTTCTTCTAAGTACACGACATCAAAATATTGATGTTATTCTCTCCCAACTTC
>CAZWVT010000020.1:25758-27131 GCA_964636665.1 uncultured Flavobacteriaceae bacterium | reverse complement strand
AATGGTTAATGAAGCTTCAACTTTCAACTAAAAAACGCTTTCCGGTAAATGGTTTTGTCTAACCTGTTCTCAATACATTTTTCAAATTTGCTACGCTGCATTTGAAAAACACTCGAACTGACAATGTGTTTACTACCGTCAGGTCAACGCTATTTAGGGGACTCAAATTTTCAACTAAAAAAACGCTTCACCCTTCACGCATTTCGCCTCACGATAAAACTTTCAATTTTCAACTTTCAACTTTCAACTAAAAAACGCTTCACAAAAAAAAACAGCCTAATAAAAAGACTGTTTTTTAATTTAATAAAACAAAGTTGTGGATTATTTTTTATTGCGTTGGAACTTTTTTCCTTCTCCTCTTTCCTCCCTCTCGGCACGGCGTCGTTCTATAAGTTCTTGGCGTCGTTCTTTCATTTCATCCAATCTTGCTCTTTGCTCATCGGTATAAATTGACTCCATTTCCCTACGTTCTTCTTCTTTAAGCTGCTTGAGCATATCTTTTAATTTGGCTTTTTCATCTGCTCTTGCCGACATAATATCTTTTATTCTTTCGACTTGATCTTCCGATAACTCGAGTTCTTCCCTCATTTTTTCTATCCGGTTTTCATCATAAGCCACATCGGGATTTGATTTTAAAGCTGCTTTTTCTTGAGCTTGCATGCTCGTCATACCAAAGCAAACAGCCATTGCGAAAATTCCATATTTCATTTTTCTCATAATAATAGTTTTTAGTTAAACACTTTTTTAGGTTAGACACTTTGTTGATTAAATAGTTTCATTGGTTATAATTTGATAAAAATACATTTAATAAGAATACATCATTGAAGTTTTCCTGTTTTTTTGTTTTCAGACAACCATTCTTCCGATTTTTGCGTCTTACTAATAGAAGCTTTTCGCAAAACATAAATTTTGAAGATTATTCACTTTCATAAAAACCTGCTAAGCCTGATTGAAGAAGCCAAAAGAGGGAATCGGCGAGCGCAGCAACAAATTTTTAACAGGTTTGCGCCTAAGATGTTAGGCGTGTGTAGAAGGTATTTTAACCAGCTTGAATTTGCGGAAGAAGTCATGCTCGCCGGTTTTCTCAAAGTATTTACCAAGTTGGACACATTTTCTGCAGAAGGCAGTTTTGAAGGATGGATAAGAAGAATTATGGTCAATGAATGCATTTCAGAACTTCGGAAAGAAGCCAAATTTCAAATTGCCGATGAAGTGGTTTTGGAAAATATATCTGATTATACCATTGAAATGGACACGGATTTTGCCGTGGAAAGTATTCAAGAGGAAATAGATTTTTTGCCGGAAGGATATCGCATTGTTTTTGTCCTTTATGTCATCGAAGGGTATAAACATCACGAAATCGCCTCTAAGTT
>CAZWVT010000020.1:0-25658 GCA_964636665.1 uncultured Flavobacteriaceae bacterium | reverse complement strand
AATGGGCGGAAAATGTGGCGGCAACAATAAAAGATTTGCCACAGGACAATGAAGAAGCTTTGATTGAAGAAGTGGAGCGGTTGCTTTTTCAAGCACAATTGGAAATGCAATTGAACAGAAACTCGGATTATTCCAATATTGATGCGGCATCGCTGCTGGAAGAAGTGGAATTTGAACTCAACCGCACATTTCGCGATAAGATATTTGATTTCTTAGGGAATGAATACGAGGGATTACGAACAGCTATAGTATCAAAATTTAATTAACACAATATGAAAAAAATAACCACCATTATTTTCCTGCTTTTAATGTCATTTTCTTATGCTCAAAATGACACCGGCGAAACAGTCGAATCACTTACAAGACAAAAGGAAAAGCTTGTTTCCGAAGAAAAGGAGCAGTTGAAAAATGAAGTTGAGCGCATCAACAAACGCTATGAATCCAACGAAATTTCCAAGCAAGAAGCAGATTCTTTAAAAATGGCTGTCGCAGAACATCACGCCGCAAATATTGCAAACAGAATGGCCATTCTCGACAATAAAATAGCCCTTGCAGAACGGAATTCCAAAGTTAAAACGGATTCGGTCAACAAAGAAAGTACTTCCGAAATTACCAAAACAGTTGAAGTCACCTTAAGTAAACGAAAATACAAACGCACCACTTCCGGTCCGGTAATTGCTTTTGGTTTAAACAATGTAATCACAGAAGGAGAATCTTTTAATGAATCAGATTACAGAATCGGCAAGAGCAAGTTTTTTGAAATCGGTTATTCTTGGAAAACGCGCATTTTAGAAAACAACAATTGGTTGCGGTTAAAATACGGACTTCATTTTCAGTTTAACGGTTTGAGACCAAACGGCAATCGATATTTTGTAGATGCCGGAGAAATTACTGAATTACAGGATTATCCGCATCAACTTAAAAAATCAAAACTCCGGATGGACAATTTGGTAATACCGATTCACATTGAATTTGGTCCTTCCAAACAACTTGGTTCTGACGACAATGTGGGGTATTCAACTTCAAAACATTTTAGAATGGGATTGGGTGGATATGCCGGCGTAAACCTCGGAACACGTCAAAAACTAAAATATATAGAAGACGGAAGAAACCGAAAAGCCAAAATCAAAGAGGATTACAACACTTCCAATATAATTTATGGATTGAGTGGCTACATCGGGTGGAGTTCTTTTTCATTGTACACCAAATATGACCTGAATCCTTTGTTTCAAAACAATGAGTTCAAACAGCATAATATTTCATTAGGACTAAGATTTGATTGGGATTAAGAACACAGTTTAACTTTTTTATAATCAAACTTACAAGTGAATAATCATACTTTAGATGAAAAATACAATATTATGGAAAAGTCAGATAAATCTCAAAAAGCAAAGGAAAATCAATCCGAAAAAGAAAAACGAGAAGCTCAGATAGATGCTGAGTTGGAACAAACATTTCCGGCAAGCGATCCGCCGTCATATTCAAAACCCGGAAATTCTAAAGAAAATCAAAACAAGGAGAAAAAGTAATTTTTATTCGATTAATTGTCAATTAAAAGTCGCATTATTACAATGCGGCTTTTTTTGTGAGCTCATTTATTTAGAATGCTCATGTGATTCTCTTATTTTTGTAAACTCTAAATATTTTCAGATTTGATTTCCAGAAATACCATAGATTCTGTATTTGAAACTGCCCGCGTAGAAGAGGTTGTCGGTGATTTTGTGCAATTAAAACGTGCCGGAAGCAATTTGAAAGGACTTTCACCCTTTACCGACGAACGCACGCCGAGTTTTATGGTCAGTCCGTCCAAGCAAATTTGGAAAGATTTCAGTAGCGGAAAAGGCGGAAATGTGGTGTCTTTTTTAATGGAGCACGAACATTTCACTTATCCCGAAGCCATTCGCTATTTAGCTAAAAAATACGGAATTGAAATAGAGGAAACCGAACAGTCGTCTGAAGAAAAAGAACAGGCAAACGAGCGTGAAAGTCTGTATTTGCTCAATGAATTTGCCAACGATTATTTCCATAAAAAACTCACAACTTCCCAAGATGGGATTGCCATTGGCTTGTCTTATTTCAAAGAACGCGGATTTACTGAGGAAACGATAAAAACATTTGAGCTCGGTTACGCTTCCGAAGCGTGGAATGATTTTACCAATCACGCTTTGGAAAAAGGATATCAACTCGAATTTCTTGAAAAAACAGGATTGACCATTGTCCGTGAAAATCAAGAAGGTCAGGTTTCCAATACCATCGACCGATTTAGAGGACGCGTGCTTTTTCCGATAAAAAGTATGAGCGGCAGGACTTTGGGATTTGGGGGAAGAATTCTGACCTCTGACAAAAAAACGGCAAAATATCTAAATTCTCCGGAGAGTGAAATTTACCACAAAAGCAAAATCCTCTATGGAATTTATGAAGCCAAACAGGAAATTTCAAAAGCAGATAATTGTTATTTGGTCGAGGGATATACCGATGTGATTCAGTTTTACCAACGCGGCGTAAAAAATGTTGTTTCTTCATCAGGAACTGCATTGACACCCGAACAAATTCGCTTGGTAAATCGGTTGACCAAAAACATCACCATTTTATTTGACGGTGATGCTGCCGGTGTTCGTGCTGCTTTTCGTGGTGTGGATTTGATTCTGGAACAAGGAATGAACGTCAAAATTGTCACCTTTCCCGAAGGTGAGGATCCCGATAGTTTTGCACGTAAAAAATCGTTGGAGGAATTGGATGAATTTCTTACCGATAACGCCAAAGATTTTATTGCGTTTAAAGCAAATGCTTTGGCTGAAGATTCAAAAAACGACCCGGTAAAAAAAGCAGAGACGATTCACGACATCATCCAGAGCATTTCCAAAATTCCCGACCTCGTCAAACGTGAAGTTTATGTAAGAGAATGTGCGCGTATTATGGAAGTTTCCGAAGAAGTGTTGTTTGGTTCTTTGGCACAATTACTTCAAAAAGAATATCGCGATTCCCATAAACAGAAAAAACAAAGCCAACCATTTCAGGTAGTTCCAAAAGAAGAAGCAGAAACCCAAGAAGTAGATGTTCAAAATGAATTGGAGCAAAAAATCATTCATTTACTTATCGTTTACGGAACAAAAATGGTCGATTTTGAAGAGTGGTTCGTCGATGAAGAATCCAAACAGGATGATTATGAGGTTCAAACTCATGCGCTCAAGGTTTACGAGAAAATTTACTTGGATCTACAAGAAGATGAAGTAGCTTTTTCAAATCCGGATTTCAATGCGCTGTATTCAGAATTAATTAAGCATTTGGCAGAAAGTTCCGATTTTGAAATCACAAAGTTTATAAATAGCATCCCGCCCAATTTGTCTCAAATTGTCAGTGCCACTTTAATGGAAGAGGAGCGTTATACCTTGCACAATTGGGAAGGAAAAGGAATCACCGTCATAGACAAAAATCAAGTTGTTTCTCAACTGGTAACTCAGACAATTTTGTCGTTGCGATGGCATTTGATTAACAAACAAATTGATGAGCTTTCCCAAGGGATAAACGATTCTGAAAACAATAAGGAAGAAATTTTGGAAGACATCATGAACTATTGGCGACTGCGGCAAATGGTAGCCAAAAAACTGCACCGCGTTATTTGATGATGTTCAAAGAATCGTAATGCTTGATTAGCGCTGCAATATTGTCTATGTCTAATTTCCTTAGCAGTCTTGATTTATAGGTGCTTACTGTCTTTTCATTAAGATTCAAGCGCATAGCGATGTCTTTATTTCGATGTCCTTCCAAAAGCAATTGCAAGACCTCAATTTCGCGTGTTGATAATTTAACTTTTGGTTTCTTTCTGCTTTTCTTCTTTTTGGTAAGTTCCGATTTAATGGGTTTATTTTGAAGGATTTTGCTGATGGCATTTGCAAATTCCCGCAGGCCGACATTTTTTGAATAAAACGCATCCGCTCCGAGCTTAAGGCATTGTTGTTTGTATATTTTAGGAGGATATGAACTGTAAATTACGATTTTTAAATCCGGAAGTCGTTCTCTGATATTTTTTAAAATGCCCAATCCATCCATTCCGGGCATGGCAATTTCCATAATAATCAAATCCGGTTTTTTTGCCAGCAATTGCGGAAAAACAGCATCGGCTTGTGACAGTTGACGTACAATTTTGACTCGGGGAATGTGTTCGGTCAATAAATCTTTAATTCCTTTGCGTACGATCGGGTACGAATCAGCAATAACAATACGTTTCATAATCAATTACCTTAGAGTATCAGGAATAAAACATACCGGAATGGGTTCTATTTTATGGCGGTTTTGACGATTCAGACGGATATAAATGTCAAAAACTTCTTTTTCTCTTCCTGAAAATTCTTTCGATTTACGCCCCGCTTCATCCATTTCCATCGCCCATTCCAATTCGTCATAAGAGGCGCCCAGTTGGTCTTCGTCGGTACGGCTGTCCCCGAAAAGTCCGTCTGTCGGAATGGCGTCGATTAATGATTGCGGAAGTTTTAATGCGCTTGCAAGTTGATAAACTTCGCTCTTTTTCAAATCGCCAATCGGACTAATATCTACTCCGCCGTCACCGTATTTGGTAAAAAACCCGACGCCGAAATCTTCAATTTTATTTCCCGTTCCTGCCACCAACAATTGTCGAATTCCGGCAAAATAATACAAGGTGGTCATACGCAGTCTGGCGCGAGTATTGGCCAACGATAGCAACACGTTTGCCGAATCACTTTCTTTGGGTGCAGCATTCTGAAATTCAGTAAAAACACGGGTCAAATCAACTTCCATACTTGCTACATTCGGAAAGTTATCTTTTAAAAAACGAATGTGTTCTCTTGCACGGGAAACTTCAGAAGAGGCTTGTAAAATCGGTAATTCCATACACAGAACGCTCAATTCGGTTTTGGCACACAAAGTAGATACAACAGCGGAATCAATGCCGCCACTGATGCCCAAAACAAATCCTTTTGTTCCCGCTTTTCGCGAATAGTCAGAAAGCCAGTTCACTATATAATCAATCACTTTTTCTGTCTGCATAAAGAGTGCATTTAAGTTTTTATAATAATACCTTTGCATCGCTGCGGTCTAAAGATAAAATTTATGACAAACATAAGCGTTACAATAACAACCCAATTTAAGATGATGAGATTCCTGATATTCTTTTCTGTTTTATTGTTGACCATTGGCTGTAGTAATGAAAAATCCAATGTTAAGAAAGAGGTTGAAGAAATTCCGATGGAAGTTGAATTCCTGAGATTTGATGAAGCGTTTGCAAAAGCCACTCCTGAAGATTTGCCTGAATTAAAAGCTGAATTTCCCGAATTTTTCCCTGTTCATTATGCCGATACGGTTTGGATAAACAAAATGCAGGACACTTTGCAAATTGAACTGGAAACGGAAGTTTTAAAAGTTTTTCCGGACAAAGAACCGTTGCAAAGTGAAATTGTTTTGCTGTTTAAACACATCAAATATTACTTTCCGAAATTCGAGCCGCCGACAATAGTTACAACAACCTCGGATGTGGATTATCGTCACAGTGTCATAGCGACCGATTCGATTCTCGTAATTGGTTTGGACAATTACTTGGGGGCAGACCATTACTTTTACGGCGGAATTGAACGGTATTTTGCCAAAGTGATGACTCCCGAACAAGTGATTTCGGATGTCGCCGAAGCTTATGCCGAGAAATATGCAAGAGAACCGCGGAAAAACGTTTTTATGGATCATGCGATTTATTACGGTAAAAAATTATACCTTAAAGATTTGTGGCTTCCGGATTCTCCCGATGCACGAAAAATAGGATATACCGAAGAAGAATATCAATGGGCGGAAGATAATGAAGTCTATATGTGGCAATATTTCGTGGAGCAAGAAATTTTATTCAGTTCAGATTCGCGACTTCCTGCCCGTTTTTTTAATCCTGCTCCATTTACCAAATTTTACTTGGAAATTGACAACGAATCCCCGGGAATGTTAGGACGGTATCTCGGATGGAAAATAGTGCGTTCTTATATGAAAAACAACAAGGTTTCTGTACAACAATTAATGGTTGCAGATGCCGAAGAAATCTTTAGAAATTCAAAATATAAACCTAGAAAATAATGTCGAAATTACATCAATCAGAAATAAAATTACAAGTAGGACTTGATGCCAACAGAATCCCTGAAGAAATTCATTGGTCTGCGGAAGACGGCGGAATTGACAATGAAGAAACCAAAGCCGTGATGCTCTCTGTTTGGGATTCGGATAAAAAAGAATCCCTCCGCATCGATTTGTGGACAAAAGATATGCCACTGGATGATATGAAAATATTCTTCCACCAAACTTTAATGGCGATGGCAGATACTTTTCAGCGTGCTACGGATGATGTGAAAATGAGTGAGACGATGCGGGATTTCTGTGATTATTTTGCAGAAAAACTTGAGCTCCACAAGAAATAAATTAAAATATTTTATCCCGGGAAAGCTCCTGATTTAAATTGTCGATATAATTTAAAATTTCTTCGCGCCCCGTACCATTTGTGGAGGAAGAAATAAAATAAGGAGGCATTTCTTCCCAGTCTTGAAGCATCCGATTTTTATAAGTTTCAATCGCTGTTTCCAAGACTTTTGGTTTTAGTTTATCAGCTTTAGTAAAAATAATATGGAATGGTATGGCGTTGGTTCCCAGCCATTCCATAAATTCCAAATCGATGGTTTGTGGTTCATGACGGCAATCGATAAGCACAAAAGCCAAAACCAATTGCCTGCGCTTTTCAAAATAAAGCGTAATCAGTTTTTGAAATATTTTTTTGCTGCTTTTGGAAACTTTGGCGTAACCATATCCGGGCAAATCGACTAAAAACCACGATTTGTTTATCAAAAAATGATTGATTAATTGCGTTTTTCCGGGACGTCCTGAAGTTTTTGCCAGGTTTTTTCTATCCATCAGCATATTAATCAGCGAAGATTTCCCCACATTGCTCCGCCCGATAAATGCATATTCGGGAAAAGGTTCTTTAGGACATTTTTCTATCTTAGTATTGCTTACAATAAATTCTGCCGATTTAATTTGCATTCGGAGCGTTTTTTAATTTTATCAAAATCGAATGGGATTTTTTAATCAGAAATTACGCTTTTTAAGCCAAGAATAAAGAACCTCATTAAATTCGTCGGGATGTTCCATCATTGCGGCATGACCGCATTTGTCAATCCAAAACAAGTCGGAATCCGGAAGCAATTCGTGAAACTCAATAGCAACTTCCGGCGGCGTTACTTGGTCATTACGTCCCCAAATAATACAAGTTGGCGTTTGCATAGTGGGCAAATCCTTGGCCATATTATGTCGGATGGCACTTTTGGCAATGGCAAGCGTCCGAATTAGTTTGTTGCGGTCGTTGACTGTTTTAAAGACATCGTCCACAATTTCTTTAGTCGCAACTTGGGGGTCGTAAAAAACATCTTCTGCTTTTTTCTTTATGTAATTGTAATCTCCACGTTTTGGATAACTTTCACCCATAGCACTTTCATAAAGGCCTGAACTTCCCGTAATAATAAGAGCTTTGGTTTTGGAAGGGTACATTTTTGCACATAGCAACGCAATGTGACCACCCAAGGAGTTCCCTAATAATATCGCTTCGGGAATTTGAAGATGATCAATAAAGCGTCCAACGTACTTGGCAAAGTTCTTAACATTGGTTTTAAGAATAGGCAAGTCGTAAATGGGTAATTCCGGTAGAATAACACGATATCCCTTATCCGGAAAGAAACCGGAAACTCCGTCAAAATTACTTAATCCGCCCATCAGACCGTGTAAAATTATAATCGGAATTCCCTGCCCTATTTCAATGTAAGAAAATTCTCCTTCTTTCTTGAACTGTTCTGACATAAGATGATTGGTGCAGTATTGAAAAACAAAAGTAAACAAAAATAAATCATAAAAAATAAAAGTTGCAATTCCTTTATCCACGAATCTAAAACTCCTCAAAAAGTAACATTGTGGGAAAACTTATCAACAATGTGGTAAAAAGTGGTAAAAAGTGGGAAAGTTTATTTATATTTGAAATCAAAAAACCTAATTCAGCCAAATTTGTAATGCTCAATCTCATAGGAACATACGAATGTAAAGCAGACGCGAAAGGTCGTGTCATGGTGCCTGCGGATTTAAAAAAGCAGTTGGCGCCAATGATGGGAGAAGGCTTCGTCGTTAAGCGAGCTGTTTTCCAGCCTTGTCTTGAAATGTATCCTATGAGCGAGTGGAATTTATTGATGGAGAAATTAAGAAAGCTCAATACTTTCAATCGAAAGAACAATGATTTTATTAGACGATTTACCGCAGGAGTTCGAATTGTTGAGCTGGATAGCAACGGAAGAATGTTGATTCCCAAAGAGTTGTTGGCATTTGCAGGTATTTCTAAAAATATGGTGATTTCTTCGGCAATCAATATTGTCGAACTGTGGGATAAAGAAAAATATGAACAAGCAATTAGTGAGTCAGACGATGATTTTGCATCGCTTGCTGAAGAAGTAATGGGACAACAACTTGAAAATGATGAATAAATATCACGTGCCGGTATTATTGAAAGAAAGCGTTGATGGATTGAATATCCGTCCGGACGGGATGTATGTGGACGTCACGTTTGGAGGAGGAGGACACTCGCGTGAAATTCTAAAACGATTGGGTGAGAATGGAAAACTCATCGCTTTTGATCAAGATAAAGATGCGCAGGCAAACGTGATTGATGATGTGCGTTTTCGGTTAATACCACAAAATTTCCGCTATATAAAAAGATTTTTAAGAGTGTACGGCTATAAGCAAGTGGACGGGATTTTGGCAGATTTTGGCGTTTCTTCACATCAGTTTGACAAGCCGGACAGAGGGTTTTCTACCAGATTTGAAGGAGCCTTGGATATGCGGATGAATCAGGATAGTGAGCTTTCGGCTTATGAGGTGGTAAATACTTATGAACAAAAACGATTGGCTGAAATTCTTGCAACTTACGGAGAATTGCGAAGAGCGAAAGGAATGGCGCGTACCATAGTCGAAGCACGTGAGCAAAAAGCCATCAAAACTACAGCTGATTTAAAAGAGGTGCTTACTAGGTTTTTGCCGTACGACAAACAGCATAAAATATTGGCTCAGGTATATCAGGCGATAAGAATAGAAGTAAACAGTGAATTGGATGTTATTAAAGAATTTTTATTGCAAACGCAGGATATTTTAAAAACCGGTGGGCGGTTGAGTGTAATAAGTTATCACTCCTTGGAAGATCGATTGGTAAAAAGATTTATGAGAAACGGAATGTTTGAAGGAGAGCCGGAACGCGACATATACGGCAGGGTGGAAGTGCCTTTTAAACCTGTTGGGAAATTAATAATTCCCGAGGAGGATGAAATGGAAGTTAACAACAGAGCGCGCAGTGCCAAATTGAGAATTGCAGAAAGAATTTAAATAAACAAATTATGACAGAAAGTTTTTATGACATCATTCGCGGAAAATTTTTGGTAAGTGAAGGCGCATTAAAAAGCTGGAGATTCATTTTGTTTTTATCCGGTCTGGCGCTTATTATGATTGCCAGTTCTCACAATGCCGACAAAAAGGTATATCGCATTTCCAAATTAAATCTGGAAGTCAAAGAATTAAAAAGTGAATACGTCGATTTGCGTATCAAATTAATGCATTCCAAAATGGAAAGCAGCGTAATTAGTGCGATGGAGAAATATGAATTGCGACCTTCTACGACACCTCCAAAAAGAATTCGGATAGTCGATAATCAGGAAGTGGAGCAGGTTGTTTTGGCAAATATTGAAAATAAAGAAAAAAATAACAGATAAAGATGTCTTTTGAATCAAAACATATAATGAATCGATTGTATTTGGTGGCGGGATTCTTTCTCATTTTTGCCATTGCCATTTTCGTTCGTTTGTTAAATGTTCAGTTTTCCGAAGGCGAAAAATATCGGGAGTTGGCGGAAAAGAATACGGTTAAGAATTTTGTGATTTCTGCCAATCGCGGGAATGTTTATGACGATGGCGGCGTATTGCTTGCTACTTCCGTGCCTAAATACGATATCAGATTTGATGCCGTGACAGTTTCAGAACAAGATTTTAAAGACAATCTTCAAGGGCTTTCAGAAGGGTTGAGCCAAATGTTGGGAAAACCTGTTTCGTATTATCAGAATTTACTTCGTAAAGCCCGTGCCGATAAAAATCGGTATTTGTTTATCGCTAAAAATTTAGGCTATTCAGATTACAAAAAAATAAAGAGTTTGCCGCTTTTTAATAAAGGTGCTTACCGTGGAGGAATTATTGTTGAGCAAAGAACTGTCCGCGAACATCCAATCGGTAAAATAGCGCATCGTACCGTGGGTGATGAATATGCCAATCGACCGGGATATTACGCAGTTGGAATTGAAGGTGCGTTTAATGAATTGCTCACCGGAAAAGACGGCAAAAGATTAAAGCAAAAAATTGGTCATCGGCAGTGGAAGCCTGTTTATGATACCAATGAAATCGAGCCACAAGATGGGTATGATATCGTCACTACAATAAATGTAAACATTCAGGACATTGCCCATCATGCATTGTTAAAACAATTGGAATATTACGAAGCAGATCACGGGACTGTGGTGGTTATGGAAGTGGCAACCGGAGAAATAAAAGCAATTTCCAATTTAGGAAGAACGGAAAGAGGCACGTATTATGAAAAGTGGAATTATGCCATTGGTGAATCTCACGAGCCGGGCTCTACTTTTAAGCTGATGGCTTTTATGGCTGCACTTGAAGATAAAGTTATTGATACGAGTACGGTCATCGATACCGGAAAAGGTGTAAAAACTTTTTACAATCGCAAAATTTACGACTCTCGAAGAGGAGGTTATGGGGAAATATCCGCCGGACGTGCGATGGAAGTTTCTTCCAACATTGCGATGGCAAGTATATTGACTGAAAATTATGCGTCAAATCCGCAGCGTTTTATCAATTACCTGAAAAAATGGCATTTAGACAAGAAGAATGGAATTCCCATCAAAGGGGAAGGAGAACCCATTATTCCACAACCTGGAGATAAAATATGGAGCAGAAATGCTTTGCCTTCTATGGGTTACGGCTACAATGTACAACTTACACCACTTCAAACATTGACTTTTTACAATGCAGTAGCCAACAATGGCGTTATGGTTCGTCCCAGATTTATAAAAGAAGTTCGTGCGTGGAACAAACCTGTAACAGTTTATGAAACTGAAGTAATAAACCCAAAAATCTGTTCCGATCAGACATTGAGCAAGGTGCAAGATGTGCTTAAAAACATCATCGAACGCGGAACGGGGCGGTCATTATATTCTCCGGAATTTTCTATGGCAGGAAAAACCGGAACGGCGCAAACTGAATATTGGCAAAAAGATTGGTCGGAAAACAGACGCTATGTATCCTCATTTGCAGGATATTTTCCAGCGGATAATCCAAAGTATTCTTGCATCGTAGTAATTCACAAACCGAGTACCAAAAAAGGATATTACGGAGCGGATGTATCGGGGCCGGTATTTAAACGAATTGCTCAAAAAATTTATACAGAAACTTCAGTCATCGACGAAGTCAATGAAATTAATCAACCGGATTATAAAATTGAAAAACAATACGAAAACTATTACGCCAACCTCCAAAAAAATCACAGAGCAGTCCCTAACGTAATTGGCATGCCGGGTATGGATGCGGTATCCCTTTTGGAAAATTTGGGATTGTCTGTAAGGTTTAAAGGAACAGGCATCGTGGCAAACCAATCCATAACATCGGGCTTGGATTTTAAAAAAGGACAACAAATCGTTTTGACGCTTTTATGAAAGTGCTAAAAGACATATTATATAAGGTAACCCTCGAAAAAGTGATAGGGGATACGAATGTTGTGTTCAACAACCTGCATTTTGATTCACGTCAAGTTTCACTCAATGATGTATTTGTCGCTATTTCAGGAACTGCTGTAGATGGACATCAATACATTGAGAAAGCAGCATTCTCAGGCGCTTTGGTAATTGTCTGCGAACAACTCCCGGATAATCTGATAAACGGAATTACCTATGTCGTTGTCCCGGATTCCCGCGAAGCTTTGGCGATAATGGCTGCAAATTTTTACGACAATCCGTCGCAAGAATTAAAATTGGTCGGAATAACCGGAACCAATGGGAAAACCACTATAGCAACTTTACTGTATGAATTGATAAAAAAAGCGGGCTATACCGCAGGCTTGTTGTCAACCGTGAAAATTATGGTGGACAATGCAGAATACGAAGCCAAGCTGACAACTCCTGATTCTCTGACAATCAATAAATATTTGAGAGAAATGGTCGATGCAGGTGCAGATTATTGCTTTATGGAAGTAAGCTCCCATGGAATCGACCAAAAGAGAACAAAAGGATTGACGTTTGCAGGGGGTGTTTTTACCAATTTATCTCATGATCATTTGGATTATCACAGAGATTTTAAAATCTATCGCGATGTTAAAAAACAGTTTTTTGATGCATTAGATAAAAAAGCTTTTGCCTTGGTGAATGTAGATGACAAGAATGGAAATATCATGCTGCAAAATTCAAAAGCACTGAAAAAAACCTATGCGCTTAAAACAATGGCCGATTTTAAAGGGCAAGTTGTTGAAAGCCAGATGAACGGACAGTTGTTGCGAATCAATCAACAAGAGGTTTGGGTGAAGCTAATCGGAAAGTTTAATGCATACAATCTTTTGGCGATATACGGAACAGCAAAACTCCTTGGATTAGATTCCATTGAAATCTTACAATTGCTGAGTACCCTTGAAAGTGTAGGCGGTCGTTTTCAATATTTCATTTCCAAATCGGGAGTTGTTGCCATTGTGGATTATGCACATACCCCCGATGCTTTGAAGAATGTTTTGGAAACCGTCAATTCCATTCGTTCCGGAAAAGAAGAATTGTTAACTGTCGTTGGATGCGGAGGCGACAGAGATGCAGAAAAAAGACCTGTGATGGGAAAAATTGCTGCATCGTTAAGCGATAAAGTTTTTTTTACCAGTGACAATCCGCGTACAGAAGATCCGGAAAAAATTATCGGTCAAATGGAAAAAGGGGTTTCGCAAATGATGGCCGATCGCGTGATGAGTATTGCCAACAGACGTGAAGCGATAAAAGTAGCCTGTAAAATGGCAAAAAAAGGCGACATCATTCTCATTGCTGGCAAAGGTCATGAAACCTATCAAGAAATCAATGGAGAACGGTTTGATTTTGATGATTACAAGATTGTCAGTGAATTATTAAATCCAAAAAAACATTAATCTATGCTGTATTATTTGTTTAAATATTTGGATACGCACTACAATTTTCCGGGAACGGGATTGTTTGAATTTCTAACATTCCGAGCGGCGGCGGCAGTAATATTGTCGTTGGTAATTGCCATTGTTTACGGAAAACGAATCATCGAATATTTACGATTCAAACAAATTGGTGAAACTGTACGAGATTTAGGACTTGAAGGACAATCTGAAAAATCCGGAACACCGACAATGGGAGGAATTATCATCATTCTCGCTACTTTAATTCCCGTATTGTTGTTCGCCCGATTAGACAATATTTATGTGCTCATGCTTATAGTCACCACCGTTTGGATGGGAATTATCGGTTTTATTGATGATTACATAAAAAAGTTTAAAAACGACAAAGCAGGTTTGCCCGGTCGTTTTAAAGTGGTAGGACAAGTGGGACTCGGACTTTTCGTTGGAGCCATTATGTATTTCCATCCCGGAATTGTTATTCAACAAACTGTATCGGAGGCAGAGCTTACCGAAAATGTAAAAGTAATTTCCCAACGTGCGGACGGAAGATATAACATTCACGATTCAGAATTGCTGACAACCATTCCATTTGTCAAAGAAAATGAATTCAATTACTCTTGGCTGATAGATTGGGCAGGAGAAGCATATAAAAAATACGTGTGGATTATCTTTATCCCCATCGTGATTTTTATCATCACGGCAGTTTCTAACGGTGCCAATTTAACCGAC
This sequence comes from uncultured Flavobacteriaceae bacterium, assembly GCA_964636665.1. Lineage (GTDB taxonomy): Bacteria > Bacteroidota > Bacteroidia > Flavobacteriales > Flavobacteriaceae > JAAYLC01. The sequence goes on along the minus strand of CAZWVT010000020.1, from coordinate 11,669 downwards.
GGAATTGACGGACTGGCAGCGGGTTCCTCGGCAATCATCGCCCTGACTTTGGGGATTTTTGCATGGGTTTCCGGAAACATCATTTTCTCGGATTATCTCAACATTATGTATTTGCCAAACACTGGAGAGATGACCATTTTTATTATGGCATTTGTAGGTGCGCTCATCGGTTTTTTGTGGTACAATACTTATCCGGCACAAGTATTTATGGGCGATACAGGAAGTCTGACCATCGGTGGAATTATCGCAGTGATTGCCATCGCAGTAAGAAAAGAATTATTGATTCCGGTTTTGTGCGGAATCTTTTTAATAGAAAATCTTTCAGTCGTGATGCAGGTGAGTTGGTTTAAATACACAAAAAAGAAATTTGGCGAAGGAAAAAGGATTTTCAGAATGGCGCCATTGCACCATCATTTTCAGATTAAAGGATATCACGAAAGCAAAATCGTTACGCGGTTTTGGATTGTAGGTATTTTTTTGGCAGTGTTGACGATTGTTACATTGAAAATACGATAAGCAGATGAAGCGGGAAATGGTGGCAGTTTTGGGAGCGGCAGAAAGTGGAATTGGGGCTGCATTGCTGGCAAAACAAAAAGGATTTGAAGTTTTTGTGTCGGATTTTAATGCGATTGAAAAACAACATAAAGAAGTTCTTGTAAATCATGAAATTCAGTGGGAAGAAAACGGTCATTCCATCGCTAAACTCAGCCGAGCGAATTTGATAATAAAAAGTCCGGGAATACCTGAAGCTGCTTCGATTGTTCAGTTGCTTACAAAGCAAGGAACAAAGATTGTTTCTGAAATAGAATTTGCAAGTCGGTTTACCGATGCGACACTTATCGGAATAACAGGAAGCAATGGCAAAACCACCACAGCCAGCTTGATGCATCATTTGCTTGTCAAAGGTGGAATCAATGCGCAATTGGGAGGAAATATCGGGAAAAGCTTTGCCAAGTTGTTGACCGAAGAAAAAACAGCAGCTTGTTATATTCTTGAGTTGAGCAGTTTTCAATTGGACGGAATAGAAACGTTTAAACCCCACATTGCAGTGATGACAAATTTGAGTCCGGATCATTTGGATCGCTATGAAAATGATTATGAAAAGTATATCGCTGCAAAATTCAGAATGCTCATGAACCAAGGAGGTGAGGATTTTTTCATCTATAACGCAGATGATGAAAACATTCTGAGATGGATTAAAAAAATAGAAATAAAATCAAAGTTGATTCCTTTTTCAACTAAAAAGCAATTTGAAAAAGGAGCTTATTTAAACGAAAATAAAATAATTATAAATACAGATAACGAACCTATTATTATGTCAACGACAACAATTGGGATTAAAGGAGAACACAATATAAAAAATGCAATGGCTGCATCGACTGCGGCTAAATTGTTACAGATTCGCAAACAGACGATTCGAGAGAGTTTGGAAAGTTTTCAGGGGGTAGAGCACCGTTTGGAAACAGTTGCGAAAATTAACAATGTGCTATACATCAACGATTCCAAAGCTACCAATGTCAATGCTACGTATTATGCGCTTGAGAGCGTAAAAAGTCCTGTAGTATGGATTGTTGGCGGAGTTGACAAGGGCAACGATTATTCAGATTTGCTTTTATTGGTAAATGAAAAAGTGAAAGCCATAATCTGTTTGGGAATCGATAATGAAAAAATAAAAAATACATTCAGCGGTATTGTAGATACGTTTGTTGAGGCTATTTCAATGAATGAGGCTGTAATGTGGGCGCAACGTTTTAGTGAGAAGAATAATACGGTATTGCTTTCTCCTGCTTGTGCAAGTTTTGATTTGTTTAAAAATTACGAAGACAGAGGACGTCAATTTAAAGAGGCGGTAAGAAATTTGAATTAATATAAAGAAAAGCCGGATGAAAAATATTTTCCAATATATTACCGGGGATAAAGGAATTTGGGGAGTGATTATGCTCCTGTCCGTATTTTCGTTTTTACCGGTTTACAGTGCCAGTAGCAATTTGGCATATCTGTATGGTGACGGAAGTACGCTTCCTTATTTATTGAAACATTTGGCGCATTTGATGTTGGGATTCGGAATTTTGTACGGAATCCATAAAATTCCATATCATTATTTCCGCGGACTTTCCTTGTTGGGACTTCCGATAATTGTTGTTTTGTTGATTATTACCATCTCCGAAGGAACAACCATCAGCGGCGCCAATGCCAGCCGTTGGTTACGGATTCCGTTTGTGGGAATTACGTTTCAAACTTCCATTCTCGCCGGAGTGGTGTTGATGACTTACGTGGCTTTTTATCTGGCTAAAACAAAAGGCAAAGTATTGAGTTTCAAAGAAACGATATTGCCACTTTGGTTGCCTGTTTTTGTAATTCTGGGATTGATTTTACCGGCAAACTTTTCAACGGCGGCAATATTTTTTGTGCTTACCGTAATGCTGGTTTTCATCGGGGGTTATCCGTTGCGTTACATTGGGATTGTATTAGGTGCCGGATTGTTATTCCTCACTTTATTTGTATTGACGGCAAAAGCAGTTCCCGGGTTGTTTCCAAATCGTGTGGATACTTGGATAAGCCGTGTGGAAAATTTCAAAGACAAATCCGATGCGGAAGCGAATTATCAAATTGAGAAAGCCAAAATTGCCATCGCTTCAGGAGGAATTACAGGAGTTGGACCCGGAAAAAGCAAACAGAAAAACTTTTTGCCACAATCCACTTCAGATTTTATTTATGCCATTATTGTAGAAGAATTTGGATTATTGGGCGGTTTGTTAATTATGTTTTTATATCTGTTTCTTTTGTTTAGAATCGTCGTCGTTGCACATAAAGCCACTTCTGTATTTGGAAAATTATTGGCTATAGGTGTGGGAACTCCAATTGTGTTTATGGCACTCATCAATATGGCGGTAGCCGTGGAATTGTTTCCGGTTACCGGACAAAACTTGCCGTTGTTGAGCAGTGGCGGAACCTCAATTTGGATGACTTGTATGGCATTGGGAATGGTATTGAGTGTAAGTGTAAAAAGAGAAAAAATAGTTCAAGAAGCAGAAAACGAACCAACGGAAGAGAATCCTTTGGAAATTTTAAGTGAAACAATTTAAATAGCAAATGAAACCAAGATTCATCATCAGTGGCGGAGGAACGGGCGGACATATTTATCCGGCAATCGCAATTGCAAACGAATTAAAAACGCGTTTTCAAGATGCTGAATTTTTGTTTGTCGGAGCCAAAGATCGTATGGAAATGACAAAGATTCCACAAGCAGGTTATGAGATTGAAGGATTGTGGATTTCGGGATTGCAGCGAAAATTGTCACTTAAAAATCTTGCTTTTCCTTTAAAATTAATTCATAGCCTAAATAAATCAAGGCAAATAATTAAAAAATTCAATCCGGATGTGGTTATCGGAACCGGCGGATATGCCAGCGCACCTTTATTAAAAGCAGCATCGAATAAAAATATTCCTTGCTTAATTCAGGAACAAAACAGCGTTGCGGGAATTACAAACAAATGGTTGGCAAAAAGTGTATCGCGAATTTGCGTAGCTTATGAAAGAATGGAGAAATATTTTCCGGCAAGTAAAATCAAGTTGACGGGAAATCCCGTTCGACAAGATTTGATAACGAATGAAATATCAAAAGAAGAAGCGCAAGAAAAATGGAAGTTGAAGTCAGATAAATTAACACTTTTAGTACTTGGTGGAAGTTTGGGAGCGAGAGCAATCAATGAGTTTATAGCAAATCAATTGGCATTTTTTGAAAAAAATCAGATGCAAATATTGTGGCAGTGCGGCAGTATCTATTATCAAAAATATAAGAATCACGATTCAGAATCGGTAAAAGTTCTTGCTTATATCGATGAGATGAATGCAGCTTATGCGATGAGTGATTTGATAATTTCAAGAGCCGGTGCTTTATCTGTATCCGAACTTTGTTTGGTCGGCAAACCGGTGATTTTTGTGCCGTCTCCAAATGTCGCAGAGGATCATCAGACACAAAATGCCAAGGTTATCGCGCACAATAATGCAGCAATATTGATTAAAGAAAATGAATTAAATACAAATTTTAAAGAAGTGTTTTTGTCGTTGATTGCTTCAAAAGAAAAAAGAGACGAATTGTCAAGGAACATAAAAAAACTGGCAAAACCGAATGCGACCAAGGAAATAGCAGACGAAATAGTGGCATTAATAAATATTGAGAAATAGATGGATTTAAATCTTCAAGACATAAAAGCATTGTATTTTGTCGGTATCGGCGGTATCGGTATGAGTGCACTTGCGCGCTATTTTAAAATGCAAGGAAAGAAGATTTACGGATACGACCGAATCAACGCTTCGGTAACTTCGGCATTAATGGAAGAAGGGATAGAGATTGTTTTTGAAGATAAAATAAGTCTGATTCCCGAGGAAATTCTCAAAAAGAAAGAGGTGCTCATTGTTTATACGCCTGCGGTTAGTGCGGAAAACAAACAATTAAATTATTTTATTTCCAATGAATTTGATGTTGTAAAACGTGCCGTTTTATTAGGTGCGGTTACAGATGATACTATATGTTTGGCAGTGGCGGGAACCCACGGAAAAACTACGACTTCCGCAATTTTATCACATTTGATGATAGATTCCGGAATGGCGGTAACAGCATTTTTAGGAGGCATTGCAGAAAATTATCAATCCAATTTTATTTATAAAGGAAATGATTTTACAGTTGTCGAAGCCGATGAATACGACCGGTCATTCCTACGTCTGAATCCTGATATTGCTTGCGTTACATCAATGGATTCCGATCACCTGGATGTGTACGGAGAAGTGGCAGAAGTGGAAGAAGCTTATCGGAACTTTGCCTTGTTGGTAAACAACAAAAGCAAAATGTTTATCAACCATGATTTGCCTTTATTGGGCATGACCGTTGCAGTAAATCAATCGGCAGATTTTGAAGTTACAAATATCCGCATTGAAAACGGCAGCTATATATTCGATTTAAAAACCCCTGAAAAAACCCATGCTGATTTGACATTTCATTTGCCCGGACATCACAATCTGAGCAATGCTGCAATGGCTTATGCAATGGCATTGGCGGCAGGAGCGCCTGAAGAAAAGTTGCGACATGCATTACAAACTTTTAAAGGCGTACACAGGAGGTTTTCATATAAGATTAAAACGGACGATTTAGTTTTAATCGATGATTACGCCCATCATCCCACAGAGTTGAACGCCTTGTTTCAAGCGGTTCAAGAAATGTATCCGACTGCAAAAAAGCAAATCGTTTTTCAACCGCATTTGTATTCGAGAACACGGGATTACTTTGACGGTTTTGCAACAAGTTTATCGCAGTTTGACGAAGTGGTTTTGTTGGATATTTATCCGGCAAGAGAAAAACCAATTCCGGGAATTACATCAGAAGCATTATTGAAAAACATCATCTCGCCGGCAAAAAGTTTGGTTGCAAAAGAAGCGTTGGCGGAAACCGTGAAAAATTCTGGTTGCACAGTGAAATTAATAGTCGGAGCGGGAGATATTGGAGAAGAAGTAGCTAAAATCACAAACTATTTGAGATCATGAAAAGAGTCGTTAACATATTGAAAATATCCCTGTTGATTATCGGAATTGTTGTCATGTACAGTTTTAGCAATAACCGAAACGGAGCTCGTGCTTTAAAAGGAATCGACATCACTTTTACAGATGCTAACAATCCTTTTATTACCCACGAGGCGATTTACAAAATATTGTTGAAGCAAAAAGGTCGAGATTCACTTGCTTTAAGAGATTTAGACATTTTGAGTATGGAAACGAGTTTACAGGAAAATCCGATGGTTCGGAATGCTGACGTTTTCCTTACAATTGATGGTCGTTTGGGAGCTAAAATAGAACAAAGAGATCCGGTAGGACGCATTCAATCCGATAATGGTGAAAGTTATTATTTGGATAGTGATGGCTTGCAAATGCCACTTTCATCGGTTTATGCGGCTCGCGTCCCATTGGTAAACGGAATCGATGAAAATGATTTTCCGACAATGGCAGATTTGCTGCTAAGAATTCGCCATGATGAATTTATGAGAAAAATGGTCATCGGCGTAACTAAAAATTCAAATGGAGATATTGAATTGATTTTTAGAGGAACAACCTTAACAGCATTATTAGGAAAGCCTGTTGACATCGAAAAGAAATTTCAAAATTTCAAAGCTTTTCACAAGAAATCTAAAAAAGACAACACCTTGGAAGGATATGCCGCGGTGAATTTAAAGTTTAATAATCAAGTAATTGCTACAAAAAAATAATATGGAACACGAAAATATAGCTGTAGGATTAGACATTGGAACAACCAAAATCGTAGCCATGGTTGGCAGAAAAAATGAGTATGGTAAAGTTGAAATTTTAGGCATTGGGAAAGCCAAAAGTTTGGGAGTGCATCGAGGTGTGGTCAATAATATCACCCAAACGATTCAATCCATCCAACAAGCCGTACAGGATGCTGAAACTGCTTCGGGAGTCCGGATTAAAGATGTGGTTGTAGGCATTGCAGGACAACACATAAGAAGTCTTCAACACAGCGATTATATCACGCGTCCCCACGAAGAAGATGTAATTGATGAAGATGATATCGAGCGTTTGTGCAATCAAGTACATAAATTAATTATGCTTCCCGGGGAGGAAATTCTTCACGTTTTGCCGCAAGAATACAAAGTTGACGGACAAGCAGAAATTAAAGAACCCATCGGAATGTACGGTTCACGCTTGGAAGCCAATTTTCATGTGGTCATAGGTCAAGTTGCCTCAATCCGGAATGTCGGCAGATGTATTAAAAGTGCAGGTTTGGAACTTTCCGCAATTACCTTAGAACCATTGGCATCGGCAAAAGCAGTTTTGAGTCAGGAAGAAAAAGAAGCCGGTGTGGCATTGATTGACATCGGAGGCGGAACAACAGATCTCGCCATTTTCAAAGATGGAATTATTCGTCATACTGCGGTCATTCCGTTTGGCGGAAATGTAATTACCGATGACATCAAAGAAGGATGTTCAATTATCGAAAAACAAGCCGAGTTGCTTAAAATTAAATTCGGCTCTGCTTGGCCGGGCGAAAACAAAGACAATGAAATCGTTTCAATTCCCGGATTAAGAGGTCGCGAACCCAAAGAAATAAGCTTAAAAAACTTGTCGAAAATTATTCACGCAAGAATTGTGGAAATCATAGAACAGGTTTATATCGAAATAAAAAATTACGGTCACGAAGAGCAGAAGAAAAAACTGATTGCCGGAATTGTCTTGACCGGTGGCGGTGCTCAATTACAGCACATCAAACAATTGGTGGAATATTTCACCGGAATGGACACCAGAATTGGTTATCCCAATGAACATTTAGCAGGTGACAGTGATTCAGAAACAACCAGTCCGATGTACGCCACGGCAGTTGGTTTGGTAATGAATAGTTTGGAATCAAAAGAGAAGAGCTCTTTGATGACACGCTTTCCGAATAAAGAAGAAATGGAACAGGAATTAGAGAAAGAGAATCCGCAGGAAGATGAAGAAAGAGCAGAAGAAACAGATGTTTCAGCCAAAACAACAGAAGAAGACAATAAAAATACAAGCAGAAAAGGATATTTTGAACGATGGGCCGAACGTTTCAAAAACTTTTTAGACAATGCCGAATAAATATTAAACAGAGTATAAGAATTAAACAGCAACTTTAAATATTACAATTATGAGCAGCACAACAGATTTTAACAGTATTTCTTTCGATCTGCCTAAAAACCAATCCAATGTCATCAAGGTGATAGGTGTTGGTGGAGGCGGTAGTAACGCAATCAACCATATGTTCCAACAAGGAATAAAAGGCGTTGATTTTGTGATTTGCAACACCGATTCACAAGCCTTGCAAAACAGTCCGGTTCCCGTGAAGATTCAATTAGGAATTTCTCTGACGGAGGGCTTGGGTGCCGGTGCCAATCCAAAAATCGGAGAACAATCAGCAGTGGAAAGTATGGAAGAGATTCAAAACATGCTTTCAACCAACACAAAAATGGTTTTTATTACTGCCGGAATGGGAGGTGGAACCGGAACAGGTGCCGCACCGATTATTGCACAAATGGCAAAGGAATTGGACATTCTGACAGTTGGAATTGTAACCATCCCGTTTAATTTTGAAGGAAAAACAAGAAACGAACAAGCCCAACTCGGACTTGAAAAATTACGTCAAAATGTGGATTCCTTAATTGTTATCAATAACAACAAATTGCGCGAAGTTTACGGAAACCTCGGTTTTAAATCCGGATTTTCTAAAGCTGATGAAGTCTTGGCAACTGCAGCGCGTGGAATCGCCGAAGTAATTACGCATCACTACACACAGAATATCGACTTACGAGATGCAAAAACCGTGTTGTCAAACAGCGGAACGGCAATCATGGGAAGTGCATCTGCATCCGGAGCCAATCGTGCAAAGGAAGCCATCGAAAGAGCATTGGATTCCCCTTTGTTAAATGACAATAAAATCAAAGGTGCTAAAAACGTACTCTTGTTGATTGTTTTCGGCTCTGACGAAATTACCATCGATGAAATCGGAGAAATCAGCGATCACATTCAGAATGAAGCCGGACACAGCGCAAATATAATTATGGGGGTTGGCGAGGATGAGAATCTTGAAAAAGCAATTACCATTACCATTATTGCTACCGGTTTTAACGTAGAGCAGCAAAATGAAATTGTAAATACCGAATCAAAGAAAATCATTCATCTTTTGGATGATGAAAAAAGTGAAGAACAAGATTTGACTCCGGTGTCTGACAGTAATTTTCCAAAGTTTAATTCAGAAGATGAATCGCAGATAATTCGCCATACATTAATTGATGATACCACTGAGGAGAATACAGTGAACAACTTTTCCGGTTATATCAAAACAAGCGAATTTCTAAAACAATTGGATGTGCATTATCATGAGATTCTTCCTGAAAATTTAGCTGATTTTGAAGACGTTTCATCAGATGACAACGAGTTTATCATTTATGATTCTTCACAAAAAGAAAATTCAGAGGAAACTCAAAAATCAAAAAACTCACAAATGTTGATGTTTGATTTGCCTTCATTAAAGTCGGATTCAAACAAAGGAGTTCAAGAGATTCCAAGTACTTCAGGACAAACAGCGCGCACGAAAGATTCCTCTGAAATATTGATTGAAAAAGATGAAAATAAAGAAATTAAGAAATACAATCTTGAGGATTACGAAGATTTTGAAAATGAATCATCAAAAGCCAAGCCTTCGATAAAGGAAGAAATTGAAGAAGAAGAGGATGTTTTTACAAAATACACACTTTCAGAACCGAAGTTGGAAGAAAAAGTTTCAGATGAAAATTTAGATCCTGTCAATACTCCGATAGCCAATTTGCTTAGAGATCGAAGCGAGGAAAGACGCAAAAAGATGAAGGAGTTTAATTATAAATTTAAAAACAGCAATTCGCATATAGACGAAATTGAAAAACAACCTGCATACAAGCGTAAAGGAGTAGAATTAAACGATGTAAAAAATCAATCTCAAATCTCCCGAATATCTTTAAATGTAGATGAGGATGAGATTGAGCTTCGCAAGAATAATTCTTTTCTTCACGACAATGTAGATTAATCTGTTTAGTTGCTCAATTGTAAAAAAAACCCTAAGGTATTTGCCTTGGGGTTTTACTTTTTAGAAAGGAATCAATTTATATTTGGAAGATGGTCGTACAAAAACTAAAAAAGAAAAACCTCCGATTAATTGTAAATCAGAGGTTTTGTTTAAAATGTGACCCCGGAGGGATTCAAACCCCCAACCGCTGGAGCCGAAATCCAGTGCTCTATTCAGTTGAGCTACGGAGCCTGAGTTACATTAATTTAATTTGTTTCTGACAATTTGGGAAATCGTTTTTCCGTCGGCGCGACCGGCTATTCGGGAACTTGCCAATCCCATTACTTTTCCCATATCTGCCATAGACGAAGCGTTTGTTTCTGAAATAATTTCGTCTATAATACTTTCAATTTCTTCCTGAGTCAATTGTTCCGGGAGAAATTTTTCAATAATGCTTACTTGTTCCAATTCTGACTGTGCCAAATCTTCCCGTTCTTGTTCTTGATAAATTTTAGCACTTTCTCTTCGTTGTTTTACCAATCGCTGAAGAATTTTTGTTTCCTCTTCTTCAGAAAGCTCTTTTTTTGCGCCACTTTCTGTTTGTGCCAACAAAAGTGAAGATTTTATAGCGCGCAAAGATTCCAATGCCACGGTATTCTTGGACTTCATCGCATCTTTTAAAGCATCGTTTATTTTAGCACTTAAACTCATTTTTGTAATTTGAGTGGCAAAGATAAATTATAAAAGAAGTAAAACACAAACTCTTCGCATAAGATTTTTGTAATTGTAAAGAATACTGTTAATGTTTGTTTATTCTTTTTCCCGAATATAGGTTAATTAATATATTTAAGCTTATAAAAGATGTAGGCCATGATAAATACAACGAAAAGATTTGATAGGGCGATTGATAAATTGTATGCAGCATTTCATGACGGAAATCTAAATCCGGAGTGTTGTCGTCAGTGTGCAGTGGGAAATATTTGTGATAATACCGATACGTGGAAACATCTTACAACAGCGCATGGTTCAGGCGAATTGAGTTATATCGGATATCTGAACGAATCTTTCGGTCGTAAAGTATTTGGGTTTAAACCATCGGAATTGCTTAAAATTGAAACTGAATTTCTAAAAGCTTGTGGATATGCTATTCCTTTTAAAAAGGGCAGTGGTTCTAAAAAACTTACGAAGGACACTCTTTTTGACGGTTTGGTAGCCGCAGTGAATGCGCTTTGTGAAATAGAAAAGATACCGCCGGTAATGGATTGTGGAATGCTATTTGATTATTCTAAGACCGGACAATCAACGTCCGAAAAGGTGATGGATAATACTGCAATTGTGTCAGAATAATGTGAACCTTTTAAAGTTTATCAATCACAAATTAATACCTTTGTGTCTTAAATAGAAATATCTTTATGGATGTATATACCGAGCGCTTAAATTTTGTTGAAAGCATCGAAGAACCGGATTTAGTCAGATTCAATATAGACTACAAGTCTTTGTTGCCATTAGAGCGAATTCAAAAGTTTTATAAAGAATTTAATCAACAAAAAATTCTGTTATCATCTTCTTTTGGAACTACCTCGGCACTTTTGTTAGAACATATTTCCGAAGTCAATCCGAATCAAGAAATCATTTTTATCGATACCGGATTTCATTTTCCTGAAACATTAAATTACCGGGATTATTTGACTGATTTGTATCAGTTAAAAGTCAAAAACATTCGTCCTGAACAAAAGAAAATAGAATTTATTAAACACAATAGATTGTGGGAAAATAATCCGGAACTATACACACATCTAAATAAAATTGAACCGTTTGACAATGTCAAAAAGTCTTATGACATCTGGATATCCGGAGTGATGAGTTGGCAGACTCCCCACCGTTCAGAAATGCGGTTGTTTGAGAAAAAAGGAGATATTCTTGCTTTTCATCCTTTTATAGACATTACCGAACACCAAAAGGACGAATATTTTACAGCCCTTCATTTGCCTTTTCATCCTTTACAGGCAAGAGGTTACGATTCTGTCGGCTGTGTTCACAGCACTTTTCCGGGGGAAGGAAGAGCAGGGCGCACCGATTTGAATGAAAAGAAAGAATGTGG
>CAZWVT010000019.1:0-27844 GCA_964636665.1 uncultured Flavobacteriaceae bacterium | reverse complement strand
ATATGCGACGGACATATTTTAATACAACCCTATGAGGGCGATAGTACAAAAGTCAATTTAATTTTAAAACCTACGGCTTCTTATGCTCCATTAAAAATAAAGTATTTTATTTACAGAGGAGTAGATAAAGACGACCTCATTTTTGGATTCGATGTAGCACATCAAACTCCTGACTCTCCTGAATTCATAAAAAGGGTATGGCAAGCAAGTAATAGTTTGGCAGAGGCATTGGATCAGCCCTTGCCTTCAAATTTGGATGCTAAGTTTATAGGATATGACCCGGGTCTGTCCGATGATGAATTACTCAGCTATGTTTTTTTTGGAGGAGGGACAGTAGATTTTAATCTTTATAATATCCCCAAATGTTTTAAAGGAGAACTTATAGGTAATTTTACAGGAAGAATCGGGCTTGATATTGTTTTGGATTATGGCGATTATGAATTGGATTATGAAGAACAATTATTCAAACTGGATTTAGGGTATGCCCGCAAACCCGAACACGTTTTTGATGTTGCTGCCATTACCGGAGCGGTTAAACAAAAAAGATACAGGGAGTATATACACCAATTTATTGATGCCGCAGCTTTTTGGGGTTCTCATATAGATTGTGGAAAGATATCACTATATAATGCTACTGCTATATCAAATACTGAAAATATTTACCCAACCATAGTAAGTAAGTATCAAACAGCGAATAAACTGTATCTGTATATTCAAGCCGAAAGAGGAAGGACTCTTAACTTTTATGGAACTTACCCAACAAACAATGTCCATTTTGAGTTAGAGGATTCTAGTCCCAATCCTAGTTCTAATTATTCACCTTATTCCTTTGAAAGCTGGCCAATTCTAATAAAAAGTTTTATGCAAGATATAAATACTGCAATAGACAAATTAGATGTCAAATTAGCATATACCCCTAACCCAAATGTTATCCAGTTAGATAGACATAAAATCACACAAGTATTAATGTCTAATTGGTATCAAGAAGGCAAAGTGAATCCAGAAGAAAGTTTTGCGGGAAGAGTTTTTACACAAAGCTTCATAAGTTCAAATATATCGTCAACAGAACAAACATCTGTGGCAAATATGATTTTGATTACATATTTTGGTATAGAAGACAACCCTGCAATACCGTATTATGATGATCTTTTCGGTCTAATCAATATTAAAGGTATTTTCAATATTCCCCAAAACACATCTGACAAGTTTGGTTATTGGGCAGGGTATATACAGAAAAGAGCCTTAAACCTGAATACGATTAATAGGTTTAGGGATTCTATTATAAATACCAAAGTGATTTTCGATAAGGGGAGAAATAATTCCTCTCAATTGAAGGAACGAAGACTGTATATTTCAGAAACGGTAGATCTTATAGAAAAAGAATCACAGTTTATCGCAAACAAGATTATATCTGAATACAAAAGAGACATTAAAAAGAGTTATTTTTTAGATTTATATGGAAGCCCCTATTTTGAGATATATAAAGGAGAAATAAATGATTCAGGAGTTATTAATACACTAACTTTAGTAAACACAAAAAACCATCTATTAAAGCAATCCTATTTTCAATTAGGAATTTTGGAAGAAGAATATAACAAGCTTATCTATGATAGTACCTCAGTCCCTGATCCAATTCCTTCTCCCCCTTTTATACCTATCGATATTGCAAAAATATTCTTCCATTTAGAAGAAGTTTCAATATCGGACAATTTGGATTTCAGAAAGTTTAAGTTAGGTTTAAAATATGAAAATACATCAGGAAATATTGAGGTTAAATATCCGTCAAGTACAAATACCGTTTATATCTACACAATTGATGGGTTTTTCTTTTTCTCTCCAGGCTATAGTGAATTTCAAGATGTTTTTAAAACTTCTGCCAAAGTTTCTGCCCACTTTAGACCATTAACAAATTGGACAGGAGAATATGGCTTCGATTGGATAAGGGTAAAAGATTCAGGGCTTAATGGAGACAACACAAATAACAGAAAGTATTTTAATATTTTAGGTCATTATTATGACAACTCCAATCCACCTAAAAAAGTTCCTACTGACCCTTCGTCTAATGATAATTTTCTAAAGGAAAAACCCGAATGGCAAGCACTTCATAGAATTTTCCCCTCTTATGCTAAGTTGGCAACTAATTATAGTCTCTTAAATGCGTATTCACAATACGGATCTTCCTTTTTGACCTTGTACCCCTCATTAGATGCGATTGGTAACCCAACGCCTTTTCCAAAACTAACTTCCAGTTTAGTAGAAAAATGCTTAACCGAATGTTTCCTGAATCTAAAAATATATATTGATGACAGCCCAAGTAGCTTAAAAATACGTTTTGAAACAGGTCATTTTGAAATTACCTCAATACCACCATCAGATACTACCGAAATACCAGATACAATTGACCCTCAAAAATATACCTGTCTTGAAATTAATAACAAATCAACCGGAACAAACAATATAGAACTTAGAATTAAGGCGTTACAAGAAATTAAAGAGGACAAAAAAATTCAGGTTTTAGCCACAGAAAATGGTAGTGAGAATTTAGCAGGGGAAATGATGGTTAAAGCAAATGCCAAATCACTGCGCAAAGAAGTAAAAGTTTTGTTTGTGAATGTTCTATCGAACCTTTTCAATAGTGGTGAGACAGGAATATCGGGGCCAAATGTAACAAGTGCACTTGAAGAAAGTATAACGCCTTTTTTTAATCAAGGTCTTACAGATGTGGTACAAATTGCAAGTATAAATTTTCATCTAAACAATCCTGCCGGAAACACTTTTTTGAATACTTATGTAGATAATATTACAGGATTCTTTCATTACGGAAATGGCCCTGATTTTTTCCTTGAAATTTTTAATCGATTAAAAAATGACTCCAACGCTAATTATTTGCCGGAATATGATGATTATTTAAAAGTTTTCTTTTTTGGTTTTAGTGATAGGTACGAGGGGCCTAATCAAAATATTATTACTATAGGTGGTGCTGCCGATCCTCAACGAAGGGATATGGCGGTTGTATGTGTTTTTTACGATGGTATTATAGATCCTATAGACGGCTCTATAATGCAAACAACCGCACACGAACTTTTACACGTTGTGGGTTTAGACCATACCTTTAATGCTAAAAACAGCTATGTTTTTAAGCAATACATTACTGACAATGTAATGGATTATTATCATCCTAATGATAGCCCTCCCAGAAGAGTAAGTGTTTCTGTTTATCAAAATGAAATATATGAGAAAAACAAAAAAATTATATATGAAAAATAAAGTATTATATATCATATGCTACACAATAATAGTTATATCATTAACCCAATGTGCCCCGGCCATTACAAAACAATACATTAATAAAAAAAACAATCAGGTTATGGAAAAAATAAATGTTAATGCCTTGTTAAAAGCTAAAGACAAAAAAACAAGCGAAAAAACAGTGATTGTAGACAAAAAGTATTTTCCTGATGGAAGGTTGTTGAAATTAGATTATTATGAAGAAGACCATACAACTGGAAAAAATACTATCATATCTTGGAATCCAACTCGTGTAAATAAAATTATATACACTATTAATTCTCCGATTGCTCATATGTACTTTTTTTACCCGGATGGTGCTCTAAGAAGTCAGTATGATAAATATGTTGGAAATGTAACTAAGGGGAGGAACATAGGGGCATTTATATTTTCATTTGGGTACAATGTTATCATAGGGAAAAGATATGAATATGACCAAGACGGCAATATAGAAAAAGTGATAGACTATGATGAGAAGTTCCCCTTTTCTATTGAGCAGGTTTTGAATTTAATGAAAGAAAAATACGACGCAAACATAGAGCATATGAAAATTAGGCAAAAGGGATCGGGAGTGCGAAATTTTGATACTGAGCAACCATATTGGGAAGTAATATATGGAAGTTCAGAAAAACGTGGCGCATGGCTTCTTCATATAGATGGAAAAACCGGAGAAGTAACTGAAAAAGGACAGTTTATTGTACACGAATCATAAGAATTAAAATTATGCCAAATACCAATCCATATTACCCCAAAATAGATGATATTACCCGGATTGAAGATTTACCGGATATTCTCGGTTTTTTAAAAGATGGTATTCAGGAACTTTTTAGTGATGTCTTCTATAAGAACTTCCAGTTTTCCAAAAGTGTAAATGGCGACATTGCATTTTATAGCCTAGATATTGTTAGTGCTAAAAAGTTATCCATTGAGTTACCGGGAACAGGTATTTTTTTAGTGCTAAATCCCGATTATCAGGATTATAATATATCTGCTTTTCCAATTACAGTGTCTTCGGACTGGAAAATATTAAGGTATAAGCGATTTTTTAATGTTAACAATTTTTCTTTTTCAGTAGAGGATTACTTTTATTTGTTAGTAGATGTTTTGGGGATTAGTGAATATGATGTTGTTGATTTTGCATTAAGAAGATTTGTGGTTCCCGGCAATTCATCTACTTCTAGAATAGAACAATTAGTTGAGGATTTAAATATATTTTATAACATATCTATAGGAGTACCAACAGATCCGGAAACAGAAATTGAAGAAGTTATTTTGGGGCTTCACCAACAAGCCAGTGTTACGGCATATCAAGCTATATTCACTTTATATATTGCTATTGGGCCTTTACAAGAGCAAGAAGACAGACTAAACGCTTTTTTCTCAGCATTTGTCCCTGAAGACATACCCTCCTTTATCAAAGAGATAATTTTCCCAAAAATCAGGGCAACACTTGAACTTTCAGCCGGTCTGGAATTTCCAAGAAACATATTAAAACCTGTTTATGATGCTAACGGTAATAATCCCTATGATCCCACTTCTACAGGAGTTCCATTTGATGTAATTCCAGAAGACGGAACTACGGGATACCCCAAAGTGGTTTTAAGATTTGGAGAAGCCTTATTCTATGCTGATACAGAGCAAGGTCTCGGATACAATATGGATATAGTACTTAATACCAATGTTCCGGCACAAATAGGAAATACAGGTTTAATTATTGATGTTCATAATTTAAAAATAGACCTAAGCTCCACCCAAAATTTTATAGAGGCAGATATGCAGGGGTTGTCACCTGAGTTTATGGGTGTATATACAGATTATACTGCCATTATCCTTCCAAAAAAGTGGTTCAATAATGTAGATAACACTACTTTACAAGTCGTTGGACGAAATCTGTTTGTTGGTACAGGAGGAGTAACTGGTAACATTGCCTTGGAAACCGTAGGTGGTCAACCCAATGACGGGGCAGCTTATATGAAAACGAAAATTGGAGGCTGGAAAATTGAGTTTAATTATTTTGATAATAATTTTTTTAACCAATTAAATCTTCAATAATCATCGCCAGTTCAAAATCTTTTTCGGTAACTCCGTCTGCCTCGTGTGTGGACAGATAGAACTCCACCAGATTGTAACTATTTGTCCATTCGGGATGGTGGTTCATTTTTTCTGCTTCAAATGCAATGCGTGTCATAGCGACAAAAGCTTCTTTGAAGTTTTCAAATTCAAAAGTGGCGTATAGGGCATTGTCCACATATTCCCAACCCTCCAATTCTTCTAATCGTTCGTTGATTTCGTTTTCCGTAAGTAGTTTCATATTTGATTGCTGTTAAATTAATGATGTCGTGGTTTCGTTAAGCGCCGTTTCTTGTATTACTTCTTCAATGCTTACGCGATACGGTGCGGGCAATTTGTTCTTCGAAGAAAGTAGCGCATTGAATTTGTCTTCATTGCTGCTGTAAACATTTTTAAAAATAGGGGTTTTATCTCCAATTTTTTCACATATTTCTATAAAAAGTTCGTCGTGATGAATCATATTCTCACTTGCCGGATGAAAAACACCGCGGAAAGAACGATTTATCATATAGTGAATTTGTGCTTGCAGTTGCTGAATGGTAATGGCCGTTACCACCAAATTGGGATAAATTTCAAAAGTAGCCTGATGCTTGATGCATTGGCGAAGGTGAAATATTACGGGTGAATTAATTCCTAACACCAAAGGAAGTCTGACAATGGTATGTTGGTCGGGAATGGTTTCAATGACTAATTTCTCAAGGGCGATATTTGTTTTTCCTTCTGCTGAGATTGACAAAGGTACGTCGTCTTCATAAGCAGGACGCGCTGTTTTTGCATCAAAAACATTTCGAGATGAAATGAGGAAAACAGATTTTTCTAAATCTTTTTTTACGTATTCACAAATCGATTCTAATGTCTTTAATCGGAGTGAAGGATTTCCTTTCAGTGCAAAAATTATGATTGTAGGTCGGATTTTTTTCAACAGCGAATTTGTCGAATCTGTCTCTAAACAAAAACGGTGAAAAACCTGATTGCCGGAAAACATGCCGTTTTGTGTGCAATACGTTCCGTGTACGTCGTAATATGATTGTAGTTCTTTATAAAGTGCTTGTCCGATAAATCCGCTTCCTCCCAAAATCAGGATACGTTCTTTCTGCTTGTTGTCTTTCATTAATCATTTCCTCCTTTAACCGTTTCGGTTTATATCAAGAACTATTCCTTTAAAAAATCGTAAGTTCGGTTTTTTCCGTAAAAAGTTCCAATGCCCTCATCCCTAAATAGGAATTTCCTTTTTTATTTAACGGCGGAGACCAAGTAGAAATTACATAATAATGCGGTAAAAGTGCTACGATTCCACCGCCTACGCCACTTTTGCCGGGCAAACCGACTTCAAAAGCAAATTCTCCGGCTTCATCGTAAAAACCGCAAGTGAGCATTATCGCATTGAGTCTTTTTACTTTGTGAAGCGACAAGTGTTTTTTGTTGTGAATGCAACGTCCGCGATTGGCAAAAACAGTAAAAGCAGCGGTCAATTGAGTGCAATTCATCATAATGGAACACTGATGAAAGTAAAAATCCAAAACATCCTCTACTTCGTTTTCAAGATTGCCGAAAGATTTAAGCAAATAAGCTGCGGCATAATTATTAAATCCGGTTCGTTTTTCAGACAATGCGATTGTCTCATTAAAATCAATAGTGTCATCATGTGTTAGTTCTCTTACAAAATTTAAAAAATCTTCTTTCGGGTTTTTTAAATGGGAAAGTAAGACATCGGCGATGACAATGGCTCCGGAATTTATCAGTGGATTTCTTGGAATTCCATTTTCTTGTTCCAGCAAAGACATGTGGTTAAACGGGTTTCCCGAAGGTTCGACTCCAAGGCGTTTCCACAATTTATTTCCCAATAATTGAAATGCTTTTGCAAGCGAAAAAACTTTTGAAATACTCTGAATGGAAAAAGGAATATCGGTATCTCCTGTGCTGTAACGCTCGCCGGTAATCAGTCGTAAATGAATGCCGAGATTGTCGGGATTCATCTTTGCAAGTTCAGGAATATAACGAGCAACTTCTCCTTTAATTTTAGTTTGTTTTAAAGTGGCATGAATCTCATTTAATATGTGCTGATAATCTTGCATTAAGGCTTATAAAATGGAGTTTTAACGATGGTTGCCGCCACAGGTTTGTTTCGGATATTGATATAAATTTCCGTTCCGGGAGAACTCATTTCAACGGGGACATATCCCAATCCGATTGCTTTGCCTAAAGAAGGAGCCATCGTACCGCTTGTTACGCGACCAATTTTTTCGCCATCCGCAGTAACGATTTCATATCCTTGACGCGGAATGCCGCGTTCTTTTAATTCAAAACCGATAAGTTTGTTTTTGATTCCTTCTTCTTTTTCACTTTTTAGATTGTCTGAATTCACAAAATTTTTGGTGAATTTGGTTATCCATCCCAAGCCGGCTTCTAAAGGCGAGGTTGTTTCGTCAATATCGTTTCCGTACAGGCAAAAGCCCATTTCAAGACGCAGCGTGTCTCTTGCAGCAAGTCCGATGGGTTTGATGCCAAAATCAGCTCCGGCTTCAAAAACTTTATTCCAAACTTGTTCTATGGATTCATTTTTACAGTAAATTTCAAACCCCCCGCTTCCGGTATATCCCGTAGCACTGATTATCACATCTTCAACACCGGCAAAATCTGCAATTTCAAAATGATAGAATTTAATAGCCGATAAATCTACTGAACTCAATGGTTGCATCGCTTCAATCGCTTTTGGTCCTTGAATGGCAAGCAGGGAATACTCATCTGAACGGTCTTCAAAAATGGCGCCTACCGTGTTTTGCTTTTTTATCCATTCATAGTCCTTTTCGATATTGGAAGCATTGACAACGAGCATATATTCTTCCTCATCCATTTTATAAACAATCAAATCATCGATAATTCCTCCTTTTTCATTGGGAAGATAAGCGTATTGCGCTTGTCCGATAACCAATTTGGCAACGTCATTACTGGAGATTTTCTGAATTAATTCAACGGCTTTCGGACCTTTTATAAAAAATTCACCCATATGGGAAACGTCAAAAACACCGACTCCCTTGCGAACCGTTTCGTGTTCCGCATTAACACTTTCATAGGATACAGGCATATTGAATCCTGCAAAAGGAACCATCTTGGCTCCGAGTTGTTGATGAATATGGGTAAGTGCTGTATTTTTCATGAGATGATGTGTTGAATTAAGATTATAATCTGCAAAAATAAACCCTTCTGAGCGATTGGCAAACTATATTTAGAAAGCAATTTGCTTCACTATTAAAGATATGTTAATACAGTCTTTAAATTACGGTTTAAATTCGTGAAATTAATAATTTTATAAATAAAAATTTTATGAAAATAACCACTTCCACAAATCCATATACGGGTAAGAAAATTGAGGATTTTGAAAATCACACCGAAGAAGAAATTGAAGAGTTGTTAACCAAAGCTCATGAGCGATTTTTATCGTGGAGGACTTTTTCATTTTCCAAGCGTAGGGCATTGGTTTTAGCATTAGCCGATGAATTTTTAAAAAACAAAAAAACTTATGCTGAAACCATGGTTCGGGAAATGGGAAAACCGATTGCCCAAGCAGAAGCCGAAATAGAGAAATGTGCTTGGAACTGCGAGTATTACGCCGAACATGCTGAGCTGCAATTAAAAAAGGAAATCATCTTGACCGATGCCGATAAGAGTTACGTAAGCTTTGAACCATTAGGCGTTTTATTGGCAGTGATGCCTTGGAATTATCCTTTTTGGCAAGTCATCCGTTTTGCAATTCCGGCGTTGATGGCGGGAAATGTCGTTGTCCTCAAACACGCTTCCAACGTTTTTGGATGTGCTCGTCAAATAGAAGAAATATTTAATCGCGTCGGATTTCCCGAAGGATGTTTTACAACTTTATATGTTGGAAGTGATATGGTTGAAAGCATTATCGAGAATAAATACGTTCAAGCAGTTACGTTGACGGGAAGTGGCGCTGCCGGATCCAAAGTGGCGGCTATTGCAGGAAGAAACATCAAAAAGATAGTTTTGGAACTGGGCGGGAACAACGCCATGATTGTGATGAAAGATTGCGATATGTCGAAAACCGTCAAAAAATGTGTCCGTGCCAGATTTCAAAATACCGGACAAAGTTGTATTGCGGGGAAACGGTTGTTAGTGGACGAATCAATTGCCGAAAAGTTTATGAAGAAATTAATTAAAAGAATTCATAAAATGAACAGTGGCAATCCCATGGATGAAGAAACTTTTATAGGCGTGATGGCGCGTGAAGATTTGGCGGAACAACTGGAAGAACAAATGGACAAGTCTGTTGAAATGGGTGCGGAAATTGCAATTGGAGGAACTCGGAAAGGTGCGTATTTCGAACCAACAGTATTGACAGGAGTTACGCCGGATATGCCGGTTTTTAATGAAGAAACATTTGGTCCGCTGTTGAGCGTGACTCCATTTCAGGACATTGAAGAAGCCATTAAACTTTCCAATAATTCCAAATTTGGATTGGGAGTTTCTATTTTTACCGAGAATTTAAGCGAGGCAGAAGAAATGGTACCGCTGTTCGACGAAGGTGCCGTTTTTATAAACGAATTGGTAAAGAGCGATCCGCGTTTGCCTTTCGGAGGGATTAAGGAAAGTGGTTTCGGCCGAGAATTGGGCGATTTCGGAATACGTGAATTTGTCAATAAAAAAACAGTATATATAAACAGATTTCAACTTTAATTTATGAATTTTCATACAAGAAAATGGATCAAACCGGAAGATTTGAATCCGAATGGGACGCTTTTTGGAGGTCGGTTGTTGGAGTGGATTGATGAAGAAGCAGCCCTTTATGCCATCATTCAATTGGAGAATCCGCGAACGGTTACCAAATTTATGAGTGAAATTAATTTTATTAGCTCCGCCAAAAAAGGAGACATTGTCGAAATCGGACTGGATATTGTTCATTTTGGCAATACTTCCCTCACTTTGAAATGTGAAGTTAGAAACAAAATGACACGCGAAGTCATCATTAGTATCGATAGAATCGTAATGGTAAGTTTGGACGAAGACGGAAATCCCGTACCGCACGGGAAAGTTCAAAAAGAATTTGTCAAAGACCGCTTGGGAAAATTCAATTGATTCCCCTACTTAAAATAGAATAAAAAATGTTGTATGTAATGGATGTTCAGCTTTTTGTATGTTTGCATTTCATTAATTGACAAATAATCATGTTATGAGAAGAAAAGGAGTTTTTGACATATTATTCATCACTGTTTCTGCACTATTTTTATTGGTAATTAATTATTACAAACTCGCCGAGACTTATTTGACTTTTTCTTTAATTCCATTGATGACTGCATATTATCTGGGAAAATACATAGGTGGAAAACAGAGCTATTGAGTGACAAAATCAATAACGGAGAAATTGTTTATAACGATTATTTGGAATTTATAAACGGCGACGTAACTCATATTGAAATCGTAGGAACAAACAGCGCTTAGATTTTCTATTTAGAAGCAGACAATAAAACCGTTCAGATTTCTCCCATCAACGGAATCATAAAAAGATTTGAAAAAAACGACTGAACCAGTCAATGACGCAATTCCTGATTGTTGCTGCCTGCAAAGCCAAAAAACCAAACTTTAATCAAAAATGAAAACAATTCTCAAACTTGAAGAAGCAGCACAACTTCTCCTTTCAATCTTTTTATTTTATAACTTAGACTTTTCTTGGTGGGTTTTTCCGGCTTGTATTCTTTTGCCGGATTTGTCAATGATAGGATATGCTTTTGGTAATAAAATCGGTGCTTATGCCTATAATCTTTTCCATCATAAATTTGTGGGAATCGCCATTTTGATTTTGGGATATTGGATTGGTAATCAAAACATTGTTTTAATCGGACTTGTTTTATTCGGTCATGCCGCAATGGACAGAATCTTTGGTTATGGATTAAAATACAAAGACAATTTCAAGCACACGCATCTGGGATGGATAGGAAAAAAGAATAATGATTAATTTAGCAGATGAATACTTGAGATAATGAAATTTCTATATAAAATAATATTGATACTGCCACTGCTTTTATTGAGCTGCAAAGAATCCGATACGCATCAAATCGAGCTGCTTGAATCGGAAATTGAACGGCTGGAAACTCAAAATGATTCGTTGATTAAATCGTTTAAAACAAGACAACCCGATTCCAATTATTGGTTCAATACTTTTTACGAAGGTCGGAAATTCATACAACAAGGAATTGAAAATCCAACGGAATTTATAGAAAATGCGCTTCGTGAAAACCCGGAGCTAATTCCGTTGGACGGAGTTTTGGGCGGAACGATGTATTTCGGAAAAATTCAACTCTTAAGTGATAAATGGCTGATAGCGGAATTTGAAGACGGTCATATTTATGGAAAGGCAATCTTCAGTTACAGCATAAATAAGGAAGGAATCCCTGAATTTAAGTTGTTGGAATCTACTGGTTTGGAAGAGTAAATGATTAAAGATATTTAAGAACTTCTCTTTTGCATAGTGCCAATTTTATATTCTTTACAGTTCACAATTAAATCGTCGGACACAAAGCTTTATTTAACAATATTTTTAATATTTCGTTAGATTTTGTTTGTATCTAAGAATTAATAATATACGTTTGTGGAATAACAGAGGTGCTTTTGTTGCTGTTATTTGTACGCATGTCAAATATCGGGTATGTTATTTCAGCACCAATAGAACTGCCAAATTCGCTAATATGAAAAACAAAAAAAATAAAAAAGATTAATCATATTGTTGGCAATACGTTGACAGAAAAGAAAACTTTAAACTTTTTAAAAAATTGTTCTACTCTAACCAATAAAATATCAAATGCATTTATAAAAGCTAAACAGCAACATTATGATTATGATACTATTAAGCTTTTTGAGGATTTAAATGCCTATAAACAATCTCTTTTGTCCTCAAAACAAGAAATTGATTATACATTATTTAATACAAAAAACAGAATTGTTTCTGAAATTAGTAATAATGCAAGTTCTAAAAAAAGATGGTGTGAATTTTACTACATTTTAGCTAAAGAGATCAACGCAAAAAATATTCTGGAAATAGGAACCAACCTGGGTGTATCCGGACAGTATTTCTTAAAAGCTATATATGAAAATCATGATTCTCAATCTTTCTTTTTAACATTTGAAGGCTTGCCTGATTTATGCAAAATTGCTGAAAATAGATTTAATCAAATAGCAAAAAACAATTTCAATATTATACAAGGGTTATATGATGAAACTCTGTGTATTGTTGAAAAAATTGATAAAAAATATGACTTGATTTTCATTGACGGAAACCATAGATATGAACCAACTTTAAGTTACTTTAATTATTTAAAAAACTACTGTCATGAAAACTCTGTAATAATTTTTGATGATATTAATTGGAGCAAGGAAATGATTAAAGTCTGGGATAAAATAAAATCAAGTGAAGATGTAGTCTCAATAGACTTATTCAATATAGGCATTATAACATTTGGAAAAGATACTGAATTGAAAAGTAATTTCAGTTTATTTTACTCATTCTAAGGTTCTAAACAGCAACATATACTTTTTTCCGTGAAATAGATTTTTAAACCCTTTGAAAATAGTAACCTTAAAGTCGGAGGTTTTTTCTAATTCCGATTGGTTTCAAAAAAATATTATTATTTTAGCATTCTTAATGCGTACAGGCTGAAACTTGTACGCATTATTTTAATAATCAAACGATATTTAAACATACTCGATGTCAGAAAACAACTTGCCTCCGCAACAATCGCCACCTCAAAAAAAAAATCTTTTTACCCGCTTTTTAAATTTCGTCGAATGGATGGGAAATCTGCTACCCCATCCGGTTACTTTATTTACCATTTTCGCTTTATCGGTTATTCTTTTAAGCGGTGTTGCCGATTGGTTGGGCTGGAGCGCAATCGATCCGCGTCCGGAAGGAACACCGGGGAGGTCGCCTAATGGAATCATTGAACCGGTTAGCTTGCTCAACGGCGAAGGATTTAGAATGATTATATCCAATTTGGTTACGAATTTCACCAGTTTTGCGCCACTTGGAGTAGTATTGGTAGCTTTATTGGGTGTTGGAGTAGCCGAGCGTTCGGGATTAATCAGTGCAGGAATCCGTGGATTGGTATTGAAAGCAGCTTCTTTTAAACCCAGAGAAACCAAAGGTGGATTTGCCGGATTTCTGATGAAACCGGTTAACTTTTTTCTTACTCCAAAAAACTTAGTAACGATAGCAATATGTTTTGCTTCTGTAGTATCCAATACAGCTTCCGAAATGGGTTACGTGGTTTTGGTACCGATGGCGGCTTATATATTTTACTCTATGGGCAGACACCCACTTGCCGGATTGGCTTGTGCTTTTGCGTGTGTTTCCGGAGGATACAGTGCGAACATTCTCATCGGTACAATTGATCCGTTGTTGGCAGGTTTGACACAAGAAGCAGCAAATATCATCGACCCTAATTATGAAGTACACGCAGCGGTAAATTATTATTTCATGTTTGTGAGTACTTTTTTAATTACAGGATTGGCTGCTTTTGTTACACTTAAAATCGTCGAACCAAAATTAGGAACTTACAATCCGGAGAGTGCTTCCGAAGATTTGGCAGGAGAAGATCAAATGAATCCGTTGACCAAGCTTGAAAAAAAGGGATTGAAATACGCTGGATTGTCTGTATTGGTGTTGATTGCGCTGCTTTCATTGACCATTATTCCGGAAAATGGCGTGCTGAGAAATCCTGAAACCGGAGAAATATTAAATTCTCCATTTTTAAGAGGAATTGTCACGTTCATTTTTATCTTCTTTTTGATTCCCGGATTTGTATATGGAAGAGTTACGGGAAGCATGAAAGGCGATAAAGGAATTATCGAAGGGATGTCAAACTCTATGTCAACTCTTGGTCTGTACATCGTAATTGTGTTTTTTGCAGCGCAGTTTGTCGCCTTTTTTGGATGGAGCAATCTGGGGCAGATATTTGCTGTAAAAGGATCGGAATTTTTAAATGATATCGGTCTCACAGGTCCGGGCGTTTTTATCGGATTTATTGTTATTTCCGCCATGGTAAACCTCACCTTGGGATCGGCATCTGCACAATGGGCAGTAACTGCACCGATTTTTGTTCCGATGCTGATGCTCATCGGATACAGCCCGGAAGTTATACAAACTGCATACCGTATCGGGGATTCAGTTACGAATATCATCACACCAATGATGAGTTACTTTGGACTTATCTTGGCTTTTGCGACTAAATATGTAAAAGATATCGGAATTGGTACGATTATCAGTACGATGCTTCCGTACAGTATGTTGTTTTTTGTGGGCTGGATTCTCTTGTTTTATCTATGGGTCTTTGTGTTTCAGTTGCCCGTTGGTCCCGAAGCACCGACTTATTATATTATAAATTCATAAAATATCTTTTAGAATTAAGATTTAAAAGCCGTTTTTAGTCGCAAGCGCAGAAGCTTTTTCTTTATGAGCTTTGTGCCTTTGTGGTTTTTTCTCACCGCAGAGGCACAGAGTACACAGAGCTATTTCTTTGCGTCCTCCACGTCTTTGCGGTTGTTTATTCGTTAGATTTAAAATAATTCCAAACGACTTTTTATCTACTTTAACACACTTTACCATTTTTTAATACACATAAAATTGAATATGATTAAGAACAGTATGCAATTAAGATAAGTGTTCAGCAAAAGGCTCTTTATTTTTAAAATTTACTTTAGATATCAATCAAACGAACTTATCTATATAAATTATTAAAATATATTATTATGCCTTTAAATGCCTTATTTTTAAATTGTTCCCTGAAGAAAAGTGAAGAAGTATCCAACACCGAAGCTTATATCGAACATGCCGAAAAGATTTTTCATGAGTTGAATGTGAAAACTGAAAAAATTCGATTGGCAGATTTCGATATCTATTTTGGAAATTCCAACGATGAAGGAGATGGAGATGAGTGGCCGAAAATTTTAAAAAAGATTTATGCCTGTGATATTCTGATAATTGCCACACCTGTATGGCGCGGTGACCGGTCGTCTATTGCAAAAATAGCAGCCGAAAGAATGGACGGAATTTGGGATGATGCAAATGAAGAAAACGGGCAATATCCCACTTTCAATAAAGTGGCAGGTGTAATGGTCGATGGGAATGAAGACGGCGCAAAACGAGCGATAACAGCTGCCATGTTTGACCTCAACGAACAAGGATTTACCATTCCGGTAAATGCATTCAGTTATTATGTAGGAAAAGCAGGCCCCGGACCAAGCTATATCGAAGCCGAGGGAGACAAACACGAATTTACCAACCGTACGCTGCTATATATGGTTCACAATCTGGTGGACTGTGCAAAAACATTAAAAGAAAATCCTTATAAAACTGATTTAAATGAATTGGCGGAACGGGCTAAGAAGATGAAGTGACATTTATGAAATCAAACAAAATCAGCTATGGAAAAAACTATTATTGTATCGAACAGATTGCCGGTGGAATTAAAAATAACCGACGATAAAATTGTGTTTAAACAAAGTGTAGGGGGACTTACAACCGGCTTGAGTTCAGTTCATCCTAAAGACCATAATTTATGGGTCGGATGGCTTGGAATTCCCGAACAAGAGATTCCCGGAAATTCTTTGAAAGACGATTTAATGGAGGAGGTTATCAGAAAAGATTACATCCCGATTTTTTTGACACAAGACGAGATAAACTCCTATTATTACGGATACAGCAATGATATTATATGGCCTTTGTTTCACTATTTTCCCCAATATGCCAAATTCAACAGCTATTACTGGAGTGGCTATAAAAAAGTAAATGAAAAGTTCGCCAGAGAAATACTCCATTATACTGATGAAAAGGATACTGTGTGGGTTCATGATTATCATTTGATGCTGCTGCCTTCAATGCTTAAAAAACAGCAACCACATTTAAACATTGGATTTTTTCTTCACATTCCTTTTCCGACTTACGAAGTTTTTCGGATGCTTCCATCCAAAATTGAAGTTTTAAAAGGTCTGCTTGGTGCCAATCTGATTGGATTTCACACATCCGAATATCAAAAATATTTTATTGAATGTGTGTCAAATTTATTGCCGTGCGAAATCAATGGCAACGAAATTATTTACGAAGGTCATAAAACCATAGTAGAAGTTTTCCCAATGGGAATCGACGCCGATAAATTTGAAAATGAAGCGCATTTGCAAAAAGAAAAAACGATAAAACCCGAATCTATCAAAGCGGAATTGCAGGAATACACAAAACATTCGCCGGAAGTAAGATTTATCATTTCAATTGACCGATTGGATTATTCAAAAGGAATTGTAAATCGTCTGGAAGCTTTTGACTTTTTTTTGGAAAACAATCCGCAATACAAAGAAAAAGTAAAATTATTGATGTTGGCAGTACCTTCTCGAACGAGTGTACCGCAATATCAATTATTGAAAAAAGAAATAGACGAATTGGTCGGACGTATCAACAGTAAGCATGCAACTGTTCGTTGGACACCTATTGTATATATGTACAGAGCCTTGCCATTTGAAGATTTAGTCAGCTTATATACCTGTTCCGATGTAGCCTTAATCACTCCGGTTCGTGACGGAATGAATTTGGTTGCAAAAGAATATATAATGAGCCGTTCCAATCAAAATGGCGTTTTAATTTTGAGCGAAATGGCAGGAGCTTCCAAAGAATTAAAAAGCGCATTGATTATCAACCCGATGAATTACAGAGAAATAAGCTATGCCTTATTACAAGCACTCGAAATGCCCAAAGAGGAACAAGCCGGAAGAATAAAACAAATGCAGAATCACATTAAAAATTATAACGTTAAGAAATGGGCAGCTGATTTTCTAATGAAATTGGAAAATTTAAAAAAGAATACATCACAACAAGAATCAGCACTTAAAAACCGAGAACAAATAATTGAACAATATCAAAAATCTGAAAAACGTTTGATTTTACTTGATTACGATGGTACATTAGTAGGATTTCAGGACAACCCCGATGCGTTGGCTCCTGATAATGAACTAAGGAAACTCATAACCGCACTTGCCGAAAATTCTAAAAATGATCTTTATTTGATTTCCGGACGTAAAAAAGCGAATTTAGAAAATTGGTTTGTAGATTTGCCCGCCGGATTGGTTGCGGAACACGGGAGTTTTATTCGCCAAGCAGATAAAGACTGGAAAACGACATTTCATGGAAAATCCTCTTGGAGAAAAAAGATTCAACCGTTGTTGGAAAATTATACTGAAAATGTTCCGAGCTCTTTTATTGAAGAGAAAACACATTCACTTGCTTGGCATTATCGAAGAGCAGATGAAGAAACAGGATTCCGTCGTGCGCAGGAATTGGTGCAATTATTGAGAATGCGAAGTATGGATTTGGAAATTCAGGTTTTAAACGGAAACAAAGTAATTGAAATTACCGATGTGTCAATCAACAAAGGAAATGCGGCAGAAGCGTTAATCCGGCAGAAAGATTACGATTTCATTCTCGCAATAGGAGATGACACTACCGATGAATTTATGTTTCGGAAATTGCCATCTCACGCCATTTCCATTAAAATAGGCTCAACTGAAAGTCAAGCAAAATATAGACTAAAAGATTTTAAACAAGTTCGGTTTTTCCTTTCCGAATTAAGCGAAAAGGAAAATGCGGGTTTCAAAGGAATTTTTAATATCCATGAAAATAAAAAGCAAATCATCTGACAATCAATGACTTGCTTTTCTTCTTGTGGAGCCGGGGAGATTCGAACTCCCGTCCAAACGTGCAATTCTACAGCTTTCTACATGCTTAGTTTTCATTTGGATTTTCGAGGACTTGCCGGTCGAAAACTACCAACGCATCCCTTAGCTTCTTAAATTTCACCTATACATCGAAGCGCTGTACAAGCTAGGTTTACTTTTACGAAGCCGCTGAATCGAATGCCGCAAACCAAGGCTTTCGAGCGACTTCCTGCTTGTTCGCCTTGCGAACCGAGGCATACCGTACTAAACTTCGGGTTATGCAGCTAGGGCGTAGTTATTCTCGCCGTTTAAAAAAGTCTGAAATATGAGATTTACGAGCTGTATTCCGGCGCTCGGCATGCTTACCATACAATTAGACCCGCTGTCAAAACCAGTCGGCCCCCTTTTTTGTAGAATGGCAAAAATACAAAAAATATAGTATCTTTGTAATCCTTGTCTTTTTATTACACAAAACACATACCAAACTTTTTATTTCACCCCTTAATTAACGCGTATGGCAATAACTTTTGCATTGATTAAAGAACGAAAAAACCCGCCCGATAAGCGCGTGGTGTTTACCCCGAAAAGAGCCATAGAAGCACTTGAAAATTTTCCGCAACTAAAAATTATCGCAGAAAGTTCAAATGTTCGTGCTTTTTCTGACCAACTATACGAAAAACACGGAATCCCGGTGGTAGATGATATATCTAATGCAGAAGTAATGTTAGGAATAAAAGAAGTTCCAATTGAGAACCTGATTCCCAATAAGAAATATTTGTTTTTTAGTCATACGATAAAAAAACAATCTTATAATCGCGAATTGCTTCGTACCATTTTAGATAAAAAAATTACGTTATACGACCATGAAACGTTGGTTGATACTGCCAACAAGCGTTTGGTAGGTTTCGGATTTTACGCCGGTTTGGTAGGAGCTTATAACGGGATACGTGCTTTGGGATTGCGAGAAAAATTATTCAATCTTCCAAAAATGGAAAACCTCCATGATTTGGAAGAAGCAAAACTCGAATTGGATAAAATTCAATTGCCGCCGATTAAAATTGTAATGTCAGGTTCCTGTACAGGCAAAGCGCTTCAAGGAGCAAAAGAAATATTGGATTACCTGAAAATAAAAAATATATCTCCACAGGAATTTGTAGCGTTAAAAACTGTTAACCAAGCTGTTTATACCATTATCAGTGTGGGAGATTACAACAAAAGAAAAGACGGAAGCCCTTTCGTGAAAAATGAATTTTATGAAAATCCGACGCTTTTTGAAAGTGATTTTGCAAAGTTTTCGCATACGGCAGATATGTTTGTCGCTTGTCATTTTTATGCAAACGGCGCCCCTTATTTATATACAAGAGAAGATGCACGACATCCGGATTTCAATATTAAAGTTGTAGCTGATGTGTCTTGTGATATCGACGGCCCCGTGGCGAGTACTATTCGCGCTTCTACAATTGCCGCTCCTTTTTACGGATACAATCCGCAGACAGAAACAGAAACTGATTTTGACGCACCTACTGCCATTACTGTAATGGCAGTGGATAATCTACCTTGCGAACTGCCTCGTGATGCAAGTCGTGGTTTTGGCAAAAAATTTATCGATAATGTATTGCCTGCATTTTTTAATAACGATGCGGATGGTATTTTAAAACGTGCACAAATCACAACGCCGGAGGGCACTCTTACGCCAAGGTTTCAATACTTGCAAAGTTTCGTGGATTCCCATAATATTTCGCAAAACACATAAATTAAAATGCCCGATGTAAAACGATTTATAAAGAGCCGAATGTCATAATTTTAGTAGTTTTAAATATCTTAGTAATTATAGAGAAATTTGAATAAAACTAAGAGTGGTTTTGTTCAAATTTAGAGATATTTTATATTTATGTACTAAAAGAAAAGTGAATAAAAATTTATTATAAAATTTTTTGGGAAGAAATATAAAAAGAAACCGAAGAAGCATAAACGTCCCCGGTTTCTTCCGAAGTTTTCAATAATGATTTTAACTTACGGCTTAACCACATCCGAAGTAGCGAATTCTTCCATACAAACAATTAATTCGTTTTCCACAGTATAAATCTGAACCCATTTTTGTTGGAGTTCTTTCCCTGATTTTTTTACCCGTTGATGTTCATTTCCAATTACTACTACTACATTGTCTTGAACAATATACTGTTCACGCTCAAATTTGAGTACCTCGGTTCCGTTGAGGATGCTCGTGAAAAATTTGCGAACGTCGTCTTTGTTGCGGAATTCGTTTTTTGGAATTACTTGCGTTCCGTGATAAATCCACAAAGTGTCCTCCGATACGGTTTCTACAATTGCTTCGACATCGCCCTCAACAAAAGCGGCAAACATTTCATCGACTACTTCTCTGGGTGTTTTTTTTTCATCTGAATCTTAATTATTTGTCAATCACAAGTTCCGTCAATATCGCAGCTTTGTCCCTGGCTCATTTCCAATTTTATTTTAGGATTTTTTTCTCTCCATTCGGAAAATGATTTGGATAAAGTTTCTAAAAAAGCTTGAGGCGGTTGTGCACCGGAAACGCCGTATTTTCTGTCAAATACAAAAAATGGAACACCTCTAACGCCGATGTTTTGTCCTTCTTGAATGTCTTGCGTTACATTGTATTGATATTGTTCGTCAGTAAAGGCTGTTTGTAATTCGTTTTCATTCAATCCGATATCTTTTCCCAATTTCGTAAGTGTCGGAATATCGGCAATGTTTTTTCCTTCGGTGAAAAATGCATGGAACAAACGCTCTTCAATTTCATCTCCTAAATTTTTTGTTTTTGCAAATTGAATCAGTTGATGGGCTTTTTTGGAATTTACCATGACCATTTTACTAAAGTCGTAATCCAAGCCTACATCTTTTGCCATTTTGGTAACATTCTCAGTCATGCCATCGACTTGTGCCGGAGACATTCCTTTGATTTTTACCAGATAATCTTTGTAACTTTCATTGGCAATTTCAGGAAGGGTAGGGTCTAATTGATAACTCTTCCATTCGATTTCAATCGCTTCTTTTTCTTCAAATTGTGATAGTGCCGTTTCAAAATTTCGTTTTCCGATATAACAAAACGGACACATTACATCACTCCAAATCTCTATTTTCATAAGTTTTTTCTTTAAAATTAATATTTTATTTGCTAACCGCATCAAGCAATTCCAAATCTTCTTTGTCCAACTTAAGTGATGCGGATTGAAGAATCTGTAACAATTGTTCTTTGTCGGTAGCACTGGCAATGGGGGCGTCTACATAAGGTTGCGCTGTCATCCAAGCCAAAGCCACGCTTGCCGGTGTGGCATCGTGTTTTTGTGCAGTTTGACCCAATGCGTTTAAAATTTTAATTCCCTGTGGGTTTAAATATTTTGCCACGCCTTGACCTCTTGGACTTTTATTAAAATCGTTTTCCGAACGGTATTTTCCTGTCAGAAAACCGGACGCCAAACCTGAATAAGGAAAAACAGACAATTTGTGTTCCGCTGCAATTGGTGCATAATCAGTTTCGTAAACTTTTCGTTCCACCAAATTGTATAAAGGTTGCAATGCCTGATATTTTGAAAGCTTATTCTTATCAGAAAATTCCAGCGATTCTTTCAAACGCTCCGGACTGATGTTGGAAATAGCAATATGTCTGACCTTGCCGGCTTTAACCATTTCGTCCAAAGTACTGATGGTTTCTGCTACGGGGGTTGTATTGTCGTCGTAGTGAAGATAATACAAATCCACGTAATCTGTTTGCAGTCGCTCTAAAGATTTGTCGATACTTTTTATAAGATGTTTGCGACTTGCGTTGATTTCGTTTACGCCTGTAGCACCACCTCCTTTGGTGGCGATAATCATTTTTTCACGATTGCCACGTGCTTTCATCCAATTTCCGATGATGGTTTCCGATTGTCCGCCGGCACCGCCATCAATCCAAAAAGAGTACATATCCGCAGTATCGATAAAATTAAATCCGGCTTCGACGAAAGTGTCCAACAGTTCAAAGGATTTCTTTTCGTCTGCCGTCCAGCCGAATACATTTCCTCCTAAGTTGAAAGGGGCTGTTTCTAAATCAGTTTGTCCAATTTTTATTTTTTTCATTTTCATATATTTTTAATCTAAAACGTGTTTGTAAGAGAGTGCATATTTTCCGGCACCTGTAAAAATTAATCCCAATCCGCCTAAAAGGAACAATGCAATTCTTTCATGAGCCCATGCGCCTGTACCTGTTATCGCAAAAAAATCTTGCGTATGAACCATTAAAAAAGCAACAATCATTACAAAAGTAAATGCAAAAGCTGCCAATCGGGTTCTAAATCCGAAAATTATAAACAATGGAGCAATCGTTTCACCAAGATGGACGCCATACGCCAAAAATTCGGGAATTCCGAAATCCGAGCGTGATTCGAAATATCAATAATCCGAGATCAATGTTTTTCTGTTTCATCTTTAATAAGCAGCGGTAAATTGTTCTTTATGGTGTTTTGGATTTTCTGTTTCGTCTAACAATACTACCGCAACGTCTTCTACAGATAAGCGTGAGACGTTGTCCTGGTCAAAAACGGGAGTGGTTTTACCCAAACGGTAATTTCCGGTTCTGCCTGTAGTAATTCCGGGATGCATTTCGATTGCCGGACTGAAAAATGCCCAATCTAAATCTTTTTCTTCTTTTAAAATGTTTAAGTAATCTCTTGCTGCAAGTGCTCCGGGTTTAATTTCCGCAGGAAAATCAGGCGTGTCAATCAATTGGGTATCTTCAGAAATATAAAGACTTCCTGCACCGCCAACGACAATAAAACGTTTTACTCCGGAATTTTTTACCGCTTTTTGAATGGCTGTCGAACCGGCGATATTGTCATCGTAAAGATTCGGATTTTTCCATCCTGCATTAAACGCGCTGATTATTGTGTCATGATTTTTTAGTACATTGGAAAGCTTATCGATGTCTGTAACATCAACAGAAACTTTTGAAGCCCGGTCATCTGTTATTTTCGAAGTGTCTCGAGCAA
Source organism: uncultured Flavobacteriaceae bacterium (assembly GCA_964636665.1). Lineage (GTDB taxonomy): Bacteria > Bacteroidota > Bacteroidia > Flavobacteriales > Flavobacteriaceae > JAAYLC01. The sequence goes on along the minus strand of CAZWVT010000019.1, from coordinate 4,772 downwards.
TTGCCGTAACTTCAAATCCTCGTTTTAGGGCTTCATTTACTAATTTGGTGCCTACAAATCCTGTGGCTCCGATAATTGCTACTTTCATATATAATTAGAGTTTTTAAATATGTAATAAAACTTGTTACAATTATGTGTAAAAAAATTAATTAAACTGTGCTACAAATGTCTTTAAAGATTTTTTCTCAAGGGCATTGACAACAAGTGTATCGGTTTCGTCAAAAAGTTTTTCGAGTTCTCGGTTTATTTGTTTTCCGATAGGGCAATCTATGTCATTGCAAATATTTTTCTTTCCCAAAACAGTGGTGTTTTTTATGGCATTGTACACATCCGCCATTGAAATTTCACAACTTGAAACGCTTAATTGCGATCCGCCTTCTTTTCCTTTCTTGCTTATTATCCAACCCATTTTGTGTAATAACGCCAATTCTTTCCGCACCATTACCGGATTGATGGCAATGCTTTCGCCAATCCAATCGGAACTGAGCCATTGGTCGGGATGTTTTGCCAACAATGTCAAAATATGAATGATGGTTGCAAATCGTGTGTTGTTCATAATGCTGCAAAGATACATAATTTTTTTAATGTAACAAGTTTTGTTACAATTAGTTCTTGCTGATAAATTTCCGACAATTACTATATCTATAGTGTGTAACTTTATTAGGGAATAAACCGAAAAAGAAGGATGCTTTATATCTTTTCTACCAACAGACTTTCACACACGATATGGCTAAGCGCTTCTCTTGGATGTGAACCATAACTGACTATCATCGTGTTGTCGAAAGGTTCTTTAAATTCAACACGCATTCTTACACCCAATGAAATAGCGCGACTGTTTAGGAATTTCAAAAATTCATCCGAAGTATTGATTACTGCGGTAATAATTACTGAATCGCCTTCATTGCATTCACTGAGTTTGCTGTATTCATTCCATTCAATTTTTCCTTCTTTGTCGGGAATCGGTGACCCGTGCGGATCAATCTTTGGAAAATTGAGCAATTCATCCATCTTGGCAAAAAATTCGGGAGAGCGGATGTGTTCTATTTGTTCGGCAATTTCGTGAACCTCATCCCAACCGAATCCCATTTTTTCAACCAGATACATTTCGGTCAAACGGTGTTTTCGGATGACTAAAGCCGCTTCCTTCTTGCCTTTTTCGGTAAGGCGTAGCGGCTTGTAACTCTCGTAATGCACCAGTTTCTTAGCCGCAAGTTTTTTCATCATGTTCGTCGCCGTAGGCATTTTGATGTCCAGATGTTTCGACAAATCATTCACGTTCACCTCGCCGTTGTTGTCTTGCGATAAAGTGAATAACGCTTTTAAATAATTTTCTTCTACCAAGGAGTTCATATCACAAAAATAAAAATTCTATCGGCTTTTACCTTACAAAAATATTTTTGTCTTTAAATTCTTTGTTAGAGTTAACTAACTTTATAGTTTTGCAAAGGAAATAATAAAGTGTAAATATGAAAACTAACTGCTCTTTTAAATTTATAACCGGATTTGTCATCTTTTTTACTACACTTGGCAGTTTTGCTCAAACAGTTTCTCTTTCCGGAGCAATAACTTCGGAATCACGACCCGTAGCGTTTGTCAATATTTATTTAAAAGGAACGCATTACGGAACTTCTTCGGACTTGGAAGGGAAGTATGTCATAGAAAAAATACCGGTCGGAAGTTATACCGTCGTCGTTTCGGCTATTGGTTTTGAAACCGAAGAGAAAAAAATTGAGTTTGTTAAAGATGTCGTTTTAAATTTTGAACTGACGGAAACCGATGCTTCATTAAATGAGGTGGTAATTTCCGGAACGATGCGCGAAGTTTCCAAATTGGAAAGTCCGGTTCCGGTAGAGGTTTATACGTCTAAATTTTTCAAGCGAAATCCAACTCCTTCTGTTTTTGAAGCATTGCAACACATAAATGGAATTCGTCCGCAAATCAATTGCAGTGTTTGCAATACAGGCGACATTCACACCAATGGATTGGAAGGACCTTATACGATGATTCTTATAGACGGTATGCCACTTGTAAGCGGACTTTCTACGGTTTATGGTTTATATGGGATTCCACAGGCGTTGATAGAAAGGATAGAAATTGTAAAAGGCCCGGCATCTACGCTTTACGGTAGTGAAGCCGTTGGCGGATTGATTAACGTAATTACCAAAAATCCGTCCAATGCGCCTACTTTTTCTGCCGATATTTTCGGTACGGGTTGGGGAGAAATAGCTGCGGATTTGGCAGGCAGGTTTCAGGCAGGAAAAAATGCACAATCGTTGATCGGATTGAATTATTTTAATTATTCCAATCCCATCGATAATAATAACGACGGCTTTACGGATGTGGCTTTGCAAAACAGAATTTCGGTTTTTAACAAATGGAATTTCACACGTCCTGACAATCGTAAATTTTCACTGGCAGCACGATATATTTATGAAGACCGCTGGGGCGGAGAAATGAATTGGCAAAAGAAACACCGTGGCGGTGATGAAGTTTACGGAGAAAGTATTTACACTGCCCGTTGGGAAGTTTTCGGAACCTACCAATTGCCCGTTTCCGAAAAAATACTTTTTCAGTTTAGCGCAAATTCACACGATCAAAATTCCGCTTACGGAGATGAAATGTATATCGCCGATCAGAAAATCGGTTTTGGACAACTGACTTGGAATAAAACTTTTGGGAAACACAATTTGCTGACCGGACTTGCATATCGGTACACTTATTACGATGACAATACGCCCGCAACAGCAGCTGCGGATGATTTGACGATAAATAAAGCAACTCACATTCAGTTGCCGGGAATTTTTGTTCAGGATGAAATTGCAATTAATGAAGCAAACAAACTATTGCTTGGTCTGCGCTACGATTACAATTCACTTCACGGAAGCATTTTGAGTCCGCGTTTTAACTACAAATGGGTTTCTAAAAACCAAAAAAATATATTGCGTTTCAGTGTTGGAAACGGGTATCGGGTAGCTTCTGTTTTTACCGAAGACCACGCGGCACTGACAGGTTCTAGAGAACTTGTATTTCTGTCTGATTTGCAACCGGAAACTTCTTGGAATGCCAACGTGAATTATGTAAAAAAAATGGAAATGCAAAATGGAACTACTTTTGAATTTGATGCTTCGGTATTTTACACGCATTTTTCTAACAAAATCATTCCCGATTACGAAACAAATCCTACCAAAATCATTTACGACAATCTGAACGGATATGCTGTTTCCCAAGGGGCTTCCCTCAATTTGGATATCGTTACAACTCGCGGAATAACGATGAGTTTTGGAGGAACGCTAATGGATGTGCACAGCGTTGAAAACGGAATCAAAGAACGGGAACTGTTTTCCGAGCGGTTTTCCGGAGTTTGGAATATTGGCTACACATTTCCGCAGTGGGCGTTGACCGTAGATTATACCGGCAATTTATACAGCCCGATGCGTCTGCCGTTAATCAGCGAGTTAGATCCACGACGTCAATATTCCCCTTGGTGGAGCATTCAGAACATACAGTTAAGCAAGGCATTTCGGAACGGATTTGAACTTTACGGAGGCGTAAAAAACTTATTGAATTGGACGCCTGATAAAGGCAATCCCTTTCTCATTGCACGTACAGGCGATCCCTTCGATAAAGAAGTAGTTTTTGATTCAAACGGTCATCCTGTAGCCACTCCTGACAATCCCTATGGATTGAAGTTTGATCCGGAATATATGTACGGACCCAATCAGGGAATTAGAGGGTTTTTGGGATTTCGATATACGTGGCGGTGAAAAATAATTTATTGAAACACTTCTATTATTACCCTTTTAACTTTCGTTAAATAATATCATTTTTTATATTTTTCTGGAATAGTATAATTTTCTGGAATTATATAATTATTTTTAATACAAAACTCATAAAATGATTCAAGCCCAATATTAGACCTTCTTTCATCAATATTTTTTATGTCGTAAATTTCTCCAAGTCCTTCATTTTCTATCCACTCCCCATATAATTGCGGCTGTTTTGTAACCCATGTTCTATATCTGTCGATAAGTCTTGCATACATAGATGGATGAAAGTTGCCTTTATTTATTTGCTCGACAAGTAATTTTTCGATTTCCGGGGTGACACCATGGTAGACTGTATAATGTAAAAGCAAAAAGTAAGGATAAATTGAATACATTCCATATTCTCTTTGACTAGGAAATCCATTCACTCTTATGTATGTTAAAAAATCTTCGTAAATTTTTTCATCTACTTTCATTATTAGCGAATCCTTACATTTGCTGTTCTCTATCTTTCTAATTGTCTGATCAGCATATAAAAATTTTGAGAGGTCTAATAAATTATTAATTTGTTTTAAATTTAAAGGCATAAAATCATTCTCGTTCAGATAGGGAAAAGATTTTATAAGAAGTTTCTTCTTTTTTTTATTCATATCAGTCCTAACAAATAAACTATCACTAAAGAAATATTTTTTTAGTTCAATTAATAAATTTAATTGGGACTCGATGCTGTGGTCTTGTTTGGATAGGTGTTTTCCCAATTCGATAGCTTTATTTAAATTTCCTATTTGAGGAAAAAACCTAACAAAAGCTTGATTATACAGACGCCAGCCCATTTCTTTATTGCCCAATGCAACATTATATTCAGCGCTATAACATATTTTATAATATTCAGCATAATTCAATTCTTGAGAAATTAAATTATAATGACAAAAAAGAAGTAATAAAAAAAGACGTTTCATATACAAGAATATTGTAAGATTCTATAGGTCAATAAGAAATTTCATTTTT
>CAZWVT010000018.1:8670-27874 GCA_964636665.1 uncultured Flavobacteriaceae bacterium | reverse complement strand
GTGTAATCGTATTCCAAAGTGGTTGCCGTAGCCGCAAGCAAATCAGTTGCTGTTATTTCAAAATAAACCGTGGTTCCGTCAGCTTGGGCCGGAATGGTGGCGTCATAAACATTGGCTGAACCTAAAGTCATTGCCACCGAATTGGTAAGATTTCCGCTGGTGGTTCCCCAATTTAACGTAGCTGATGCCACACCGTCAGAATCCACAATCATGGCTTCTACAATTACAATATCTGTAGATTTAATATTATGTGCATCGGGAGTTAAAGTAATTTGTGAAATTGTTGGCGGAAGATTCACCCCCGGATTGTAGGCGGTCCAAGAAATATCATCAATTACAACTTGACTGGATGTTACATTTCTTATCTCTAACGTAAAGTCCCCTGCAACGTTAATGTTGTTTACAGTGAAAATATGTTCGTCGAAATCGTCAAAAGGAACTGATTGCCCTACGGGTTGCCCATTGATTAAAACTTCCACTTGTCTCGGCCCGTTACCGGTAAATCCTTTGTATAATTTTACCGAGAAATCTTGGATTCCGTTTGGAATCAAACTCGAAGTTATGGAACTGTTGTCAGACGCTCGTCTTAGCATCATCGCAGGATGATCTACATTGGGATAAGTAACACTGCTTGCGTCAGTACCTCTAACTTCAACATAATCCCAAGCAATTCCGTTATTTCCGGTAAAGTTTCCACTTGAATACGAACCTGTGGAAATATTTAAGTTCGTAAAATCTTCCAATCCTTGGCTGAATGTTACTGATGTTATCATCAGCATCAAGAGCAGGAATGCACTGTTTTTTGTAAATAAAGTTGTTTTCATAGTTTGAATTTTTAGCTTATATTTCTGATTTTTACTTGTTTAACATCTAATTTTTCATATTTTGAATTGGAGCTTTTGTATTCAGGTATTAATTGTTTGAGTAGTTGTACCAATGTATCGTCTGAATCTGAAATCTTCATTGAAACTTCGATTTCATCCAAAATTCTTGTCACTTCTTTAAAATTGTGTTTTACTACTCGGTTTACCATAATCTTAGGATTGTAAGTAGGGAGGGTGGTTTCTCCGTCGTTTAACAATTCTTCATAGAGTTTTTCACCTTCACGCAACCCTGTGATTTGTATCGGGATATCGATGTATGGTTTAAGTCCGCATAATTTTATCATACGCTCTGCCATATCTAAAATTCTGACAGGTTTTCCCATATCAAAAACAAAGATTTCCCCACCTTTTCCCATAGTTCCTGCCTGCAATACAAGCTGACAAGCTTCTTTGATGGTCATAAAATATCGGATGATGTCTCGATGTGTAACCGTTACCGGACCGCCGTTTTCAATTTGTTTTTTAAAGAAAGGAATGACCGAACCGTTACTTCCTAATACATTTCCGAATCGGGTCGTGATAAATTTGGTTTCGCATCCTATTGTTTGCTGTAAAGACTGCACGTAAATTTCAGCGGCACGCTTGGTGGCGCCCATAACATTCGTTGGGTTTACTGCCTTGTCCGTCGAAACCATTACAAATCTTCCTACCTTATGTCGCACTGCTAATTCTGCCAACAATTTGGTTCCGAAAATATTGGTTTTGATTCCTTCTTTCGGGTGTTTTTCTATCATTGGAACATGCTTGTAGGCAGCTGCATGATAAATTACATCAAATTGATATTTTCTAAAGATTTGTTCCATTCGGTCGGGATTGGCAATATTTCCCAAGTAAACATCGTAGTTTAAATCCGGCGTTTGTTTTTTTAAAGACAAATCCACATCGTGAAGCGCTGTTTCGGCAATGTCTAATACAATAAGTTTTTTTGGATTGAAAGCAGCAATCTGATTGATTAATTCACGTCCGATACTTCCCGCACCGCCTGTTACAAGGATGGTTTTGTTGTTTAAATCTTTAGAAATGATGCCGGTGTCTATTTCGATGACTGTGCGTTCCAACAAGTCTTCAATTTGCATCGGAGCAATATTGAGGCGTACGTCCGAAGGTTCGTGCCATTGCTGCGGTAAAGCTGCATTAAAGATGTCTAATCTGGAATCAAATGCAGATTCCATTATAAAATTCTTGTCTTTGACGCTCAAAATATTTCCAACGATTAGAATACCGTCTAAATCGTATTGTTCTTTTATGGTGGTAAATGTTTTCTGGAGGTCGCCTTTTGAGCTGATTACCGGCAATCCGATAATTTTATGATTTCCGAAACGCTCATAAATACTGACAAAAATAATGGGTTTGTATTCTGAACCCCAGTCAGATAAAAGCGATTGAGCCAAGGCAATGTTCTTGTCGTCGGTTCCAAGAATCGCTATGTGTTTTTTTCGTTTTCCGGAAGAAGCCATCCGTAGAAAACGATAAGTTTCTTTGACAGTAACCCGGAAAGCAACTAGCGCAAGAAAGGAAAACGAAGCGTAAAGTATGAGTTCGATTGTGAGAAAAATCCGCTGGGTAAAAATAACTTTGACCAAAAAATTGAGAATCACCGAGAGTACAAAAACAGTTCCCGAAGCCATTGCCAATCGGTAAACATCGGTAAACGTGCTATGTCGGATAATTCCTGAATAAGTTCTGAAAACTGCAAAAGAAATTCCGTGAAGAAAGACCAATACAAAAGCTTTCTCTACAATGTTTAAGAATTTATACGGTTCGTAGAGAGAACTGCTTAAGGTCAGTTCGATGATTAAGAAAGAGAGCAGACAGAGAGATAAGTCAATCGCATATACGACCCATCTCGGTAAATATTGACGATCCAACGTGTATCTTCTAAAGTGTCGGTAGCGTCGCGCTATGTTCTCCGTAAGTAAATTTTTTTCACTCATGTCCCCTTTTTAATTAATTTTTTTAATTTACATTCATCCAAATAGGCATTTCATAAATATTACTTCATAAAAACCTTGAAAAGATTTAGTGATGTGTACTTATGCAAAAAATGGTTAGGGGATATTTTTTGAGTGTTTTTATATACATTTTATAATATTGCTTATGATGTATAAAAAACTTTTTATAAAGTTAATAATTTAATCACTATTATAACAAATTATGTAATTATTTCATTTTCTACACATCGACTTTCATTTCTTTAACAATGCAAAGATATATAAAATACAAAAGTAAGCTTTTAAAATAAATATAATTAAATGTTACAATATGGTTTTTCTTAAGAAGATTATCAGGATTTTTATATCCTCTAAGATACTTCGGTTGTGGTAATACGCTTTATTCATTCGGATTTTGTCCGGAAAAATTACTTCGTCATTGTATTTTTGTGGATTGCTTTGAGCTGCTAAAATTTTATCTTCGTTGTAATATTTCATAGCAGCCTTGCTTACAAGTCCCGGTTTTAATTCCAAAACGACTCGATTTTCTCCTTGCAGTAAATCGTAATATCCCGGGATGTCCGGTCGGGGACCGACAAAACTCATAGTCCCGTTTAAAATATTAAAGAATTGCGGGAGTTCATCAAGTTTGTATTTTCTGATAAAACCGCCGATTTTCGATATTTCGCCGGTTTCGGCATGCATAGAACGTATTTTATAGATGGTAAACAATTTGCCGTATTGTCCTATGCGTTTTTGTTTGAATATGCCGCTTCCTTTGGTATCGATTCTCGAAATAATTATCAACAGTACGATAATCCACCAAGTAAATGCCAATCCGAGTATGGAAAAAAAGAAATCAAAAAATCGTTTAACAGCCATCCTTAATAGTCCAAAATAATTGGATGCTCGTGTTTAATAAATTAATGGCAAGTATAATTCAAAAAATATAAATTAAACTCGAATGCAAAGAACAATTTTAGAATTCACGGGTTTGCGGTGCAAATTATGACATAAGCAGTCAGATGATTTTTAAAGTGATATTTTCGTGTTTTAAAACGAGTCTGTAGCGTAAGTTATCGTTTGAAAAACTAGTATCTTTGAAAAAACAATTATCCCCTTTAAATATGGAAAGCATTAGTGTATTTGATATGTTGTCTATAGGAGTAGGGCCGTCGAGTTCCCATACGTTGGGACCCTGGCGCGCCGGTTTGCGATGGATTGATGAGCTTAAAGAACGTAATGTTTTTGACCGTGTCGTCGGTATTACTGTGGATTTATACGGTTCTTTATCACTTACCGGAATAGGTCATGCAACCGATGTTGCTGTAATGATGGGATTGTGCGGATATGACCCCGAAACATTTCCTACCGATAAAATCGATGCTGAAGTAGCTCAGATTAAAATGACACAGCTGATTGATTTTAACCAAGAAAGACCGTGTACTTTTTCCCCTTCCGAACATATCGTTTTTAATAAGAATTTTTTAGAATATCATCCAAACGGGATGACTTTTACGGCAACTTTATCCGATGGAAGTAAAATCGAAGACTCCTATTATTCTATAGGCGGCGGATTTGTTGTGAAAGAAGAGCGCAAGATGGAGAAGATAAAAATGGAGAAATTTTCACATTTCCCTTTTCCTATACAAAATGGAGCGGAATTATTAGCAAGTTGTAAAGCAGAACAAAAGCATATTTCAGAAATTGTAATGGAAAATGAACGTTCCCTGCGAAGTGATAAAGAAATCGATGAAGGACTGAAAGCGATTTGGGAAGTTATGCTTCAATCGCTTTATGACGGATGCCACACAGAAGGTTATCTTCCCGGCGGATTGAATGTAACCCGGCGTGCTTATGCGATGAATAAGAATTTAATTGGAGAACAAGTATATACAACACCTCAAGAATGGTTGGAAGCCATTAGAAATACCAAAGTTGAATTTCGTCAAATTCTCAAATGGGTTTCCTGTTTTGCCTTGGCAGTAAATGAAGTAAATGCTTCATTAGGCAGGGTAGTAACTGCGCCGACCAATGGAAGTGCAGGCGTGATTCCTGCCGTTCTAATGTATTATCTGGTGATTGAAAATCATCAGGCAACTTGGGAGGATATTAAAAGGTTTCTTTTAACTGCCGGAGAAATCGGGAGTATTTTCAAAAAAGGAGCGACAATTTCTGCCGCAATGGGAGGATGTCAGGCTGAAATCGGAGTTTCTTCCTCTATGGCTGCCGGTGCACTTTGCGAACTTATGGGAGGAACGCCCGAACAATGTCTGATGGCAAGTGAAATCGCCATGGAACATCATTTGGGATTAACCTGCGACCCGATTGCCGGTCTGGTACAGATTCCTTGCATCGAACGAAATGCGATGGGAGCAGTTAAAGCAATAAACGCTTGTGAAATAGCATTGCACAGCGATCCTTCAAAAGCTAAAGTTTCGTTAGATGATGTAGTGGCAACCATGTGGGCAACTGCTCAAGATATGACTTCAAAATACAAAGAAACCAGTGAAGGTGGACTTGCGGTTCAAGTAAATATCAGCGATTGTTAAACACATATTTTTTTAAGCACTACTCTAATATTTTAAATACATACTTTTACTTTCTAAAAATTTTAAATTATGTCCGTAGCTAAACGAGAATACAAACGAATTACAACCAAAACGCTTGTGGATATGAAAAAGAACGGTGAGAAAATAGCAATGCTCACCGCTTATGATTATTCGATGGCTAAGATTGTTGACGATGCCGGAATTGATGTGATATTGGTCGGTGATTCCGCAAGCAATGTAATGGCAGGTCACGAAACGACTTTGCCCATAACTTTAGACCAAATGATTTATCATGCGGCTTCTGTGGTTCGCGCCGTAGAAAGATGTTTGGTTGTGGTTGATCTTCCTTTTGGAAGTTATCAAAGCGATCCGAAAGAAGCCTTGCGTTCTTCCATTCGGATTATGAAAGAAAGTGGTGCGCATGCAGTTAAACTGGAAGGCGGAAAAGAAATTAAAGATTCGATTAAACGCATATTAAATGCCGGAATTCCCGTTATGGGACATTTGGGACTGACGCCTCAATCCATTTATAAATTTGGAACTTATACGGTTCGTGCCAAGGAAGAAGAAGAAGCCAATCGACTTATCAGTGATGCATTGATGCTTGAAAAAATAGGATGTTTCGCTGTTGTATTGGAAAAAGTTCCCGCAGTATTGGCAAAAAAAGTAGCCGAACAAATCTCCATACCTGTCATCGGGATTGGTGCCGGCGGAGATGTGGATGGACAGGTATTGGTAATTCACGATATGATTGGAATGACCCACGAATTTAATCCGAGGTTTTTACGTCGTTATTTGAATTTGTACAACGATATGACAAATGCTTTTGTTCAGTATAGCAAAGATGTAAAAGGTGGAGATTTTCCCAATGAAAATGAACAATATTAATATCCGTGCATTCTACAAAAGAAAATCTTTTAGTTCTTTATGAAGACAACCATATTATTGCGGTAAACAAACGTCCGGGCGATATCGTTCAAGGTGATAAAACGGGCGATAAACCGCTGGTGGAAGTAGTAAAAGAATACATCGCAATAAAATACGACAAACCCGGAGCTGTTTTCTTGGGTGTCGTTCATCGTTTAGATCGACCTACCAGCGGCGTGGTTGTTTTTGCGCGTACATCAAAAGCGTTGACTCGTTTAAACAAATTATTTGCCGAGAGAACTACGGAAAAGATTTATTGGGCTCTCGTAAAAAATGAACCTCCAAAAGAAAAAGATACGCTTGTTCATTATATGGTTCGAAATTCAAAACAAAATAAATCTTATGCGAATAACAAAGAGATTCCGAATGGAAAAAAAGCAATTCTCCATTATCGGCTTATTCGAAAATTAAATCGTTATTACGCACTTGAAATTACTTTGGAAACAGGAAGGCATCATCAAATTCGCTCGCAATTATCGGCAGTTGGCATGCCCATAAAAGGCGATTTGAAATATGGTTTTGACCGAAGTAATCCTGATGGCAGTATTCATCTTCATGCACGAGAACTCAGATTAACCCACCCTGTAAGCAAAGAAGTTCTACAGATTATAGCACCGACTCCCGATGATGTTTTGTGGAATGCTGTCTTATAAATTTTGTAATCAAGAACATAAAGGATAGTCTTGGCTTTAAGAATGTCGTTTGATTATATTGATGAATATTCAACAAAAACAAATAAATACCCTGAATTAGGTATTTTATTTTACTGATTTGCGATTTAATTTTGGATTGTATTAAATAAGGTATAAAACTTAATCAATCAAAATTAAAAGTTATGCTCGGTAAAAAAACTTTCATATTATGGGTAGCAGTTGCTGCTCTTGTAATTGCCTGCGAGAAAGAGGAAAGTCCCGAACCTCAAGTCGAAGTAAACACTACTTCCATTATTCCTTCCACAAATTTCGGACGTCCGAATGTTTATTTAGGATGTGTAGAAATTGGCAGTCGGATAACTACAATAAAAGTGTGGGATCACGGAACGATAGATAATGATGTGGTTTCAATTATTGCAAATGGCGATGTTATTATCGATCAAAAAACCTTGTCAGGACCTGATAATCCGATAAGTGTAAATTATGATTTCGGGTACAACGGATACAATTATATTACACTTTATGCACATAATGAAGGAGATATTCCGCCAAATACGTGTACAATTTCCATTAATGGTCGTGAATTTGTTTTGGAAGCAAATTTATCGACCAATGGCTCAGTCGATGTTATTGTAAGTGGTTACGGAGTAAATTGTAGTACGTCCGGCGGAAATGGTGGTACAAGTGGTGGTACGGGAGGAAATAACGGCGGAAGCGGAAAAGGAGATGTGAAATTTTGGGTAAAACGTGATTTTGGTTGTGGACCAATTACGGTTAATCTGGAAGGGGTCGGCTCCAGTACCATCACAGCGTATCACAGTGACACACCGGATTGTTCAGAAACAGGAAGCGGTGGGAATTTTAATGATTTGCCTGTCGGAACATACAGTTATACCGCAAGTTGCCAAGGATATACTTGGAGCAATACGCTGACGATTTCTGAAGATTCTTGTTTGCGATATGAATTGAGGATTTAAATAATTGGTTGGATTAGTCAAAAAAACAGCCTTCTGGATTTTTAGAAAGCTGTTTTTCCTATTTATTAAAGTTTAATTTAAATTATCCGTTCATAGAAATTAAAAACTCTTCATTGGAACGGGTTTGTTTTACACGGTCAAGGATAAATTCCATAGCTTCCACAGGATTCATATCTGCGAGATATTTTCGCAAAATCCACATACGTTGAATCACATTCTCATCCAGTAATAAATCATCTCTACGAGTTCCCGAAGAAGTAAGGTCAATGGCAGGGAAAATACGACGATTGGAAATCTTTCTGTCTAATTGCAATTCCATATTTCCGGTACCTTTAAATTCCTCAAAAATAACTTCATCCATTTTTGAACCGGTGTCGGTAAGTGCCGTTGCAATTATGCTCAAAGAACCTCCGTTTTCAATATTTCTTGCAGCTCCAAAAAAGCGTTTCGGTTTGTGAAGCGCATTGGCATCAACACCACCACTCAATATTTTTCCACTTGTTGGTTGAACAGTATTGTAAGCTCTGGCAAGACGTGTGATGGAATCCAAAAGAATAACAACATCATGACCACATTCTACCAGTCGTTTTGCTTTTTCAATAACGATATTTGCAACACGAACATGCTCCGCAGCTTCTTTGTCGAAAGTCGATGCAACAACTTCACCTCTAACGTTTCGTTGCATATCGGTAACTTCTTCCGGACGTTCGTCGATAAGTAAAATAATTTGGTAAACTTCAGGATGGTTTGCCGCAATTGCATTGGCAATATCCTTTAAAAGCATGGTTTTACCGGTTTTCGGCTGCGCCACAATCATTCCGCGTTGTCCTTTTCCGATGGGCGCAAACATGTCGATAATTCTTGTAGAAATCGTACTTTGCTTATTGGCCAAATTGAATTTTTCTTGTGGAAAAAGCGGAGTTAAGTGTTCGAATGAAACGCGGTCGCGTACTGCATTTGGACTAAGACCGTTGATCTTATTTACTTTGATTAACGGAAAGTATTTTTCAGTTTCTTTCGGCGGTCGCACTTCTCCCAAAACGGTGTCGCCTGTTTTTAATCCAAACAATCGGATTTGAGATTGAGAAACATAAATGTCATCCGGAGATGCCAAATAATTGTAATCACTGGAACGGAGAAAACCGTAACCGTCTTGTATTATATCTAGAACGCCTTCACTCTCGATGATGCCGTCAAATTCATATTCCGGTTCTTTGTATTTGTTCCTAGAATCTTTGCTCTTATCGTGATATTCTTTTTTGGAATGATTTTGAGAATTCTGGGATTTAGAAGAATCTGAATGCCTGTCGTTATGGTGTTTGGTGCGATTATTCTTAGGGTCGTGATTTTGAGAATGTGTTTTTTTCTGATTCTCTTTTTTGTTTCTATCGCGATTGTCAGATTTGTGCTGCGGTTTTTTTTGTAATACAGGTTTGTCAGATTTTACGGACGAACCGGAAGAAGACTTTGTGTCTTTATCTTTTTCTTCTGTTTTTTTAGGGGCTGGAGGGGGAGTTGTTTTCGAAACTGTTTCTTCTGACTTGATAACTTCTTGTACTTTCTTTGGATTAGCGGCTTGATAGTCAAGAATTTTGTAGATTAAATCTAATTTTCTTTCATTCCGATACTTAGGTACATTGAGTTCTTTAGCTATTTCTTGAAGTTCAGAAAGCTTCTTTTGTTTTAATTCTGAAATGTCAATCATGTAATAAGGATAAAATTAATTTTTAATTTTTTTTAAATTAACTGGTTGTTAAGCAAGGTTGCGTATTGAAAAAATTTGTGTAAGAAGTAATTTCCTGTAATGGGAAAACGAATAGACGGCACAATAATACAATAAATTATTGAAATACTCCTTTTTATTTTTAAAAAAAGAAACTGTACTTTTGCAGCGAATTGATTTTAGAAGATGTTACAACGTATTCAAACAGTTTATCTCATCATTGTTGCCGTATTGATGCTCGGACTTTATTTTTGGTTTCCGGTTTTTACCGATGAAGAAGACAATATTATCCTCTCCAGAATGGATTATTCCATATTCCCGCCCATTTTTATTTCGGCGTCTTTAGCAATTATAGCTATTATCAGTTTTAAAAACAGATTGCGACAATTTATTCTAAACCGAATAAATATCATCATAAACTTTTTTTTACTGGGAGTTTTCGTTTACACGTCCCTAATTGTATCCGGAGAAACTATTGTTTCAGAGAAGGGTATTGGGATTTTAATCCCCATCTTTTCTATCGTTTTTTTAGTTCTGGCCAATAAAGCCATAAAAAGGGATGAAAATCTTGTAAAATCTGTGGACCGATTACGATAAACCAATCTTGGTATATTTATTAGTGCAAAATCCCGAAGAATGCCATCTTCGGGATTTTTGTTAAAGATATTCTCAACGAGGATATTCGATTACTTCCATATTTTGAATATTCTTTCCGTCTATTTCAAATCGCACCATCGTGCGGACTTTATGAAATCCATAAATTCCAATCGCTCCGGGATTAATGTGCAGCAAATCTAAATTTCTGTCGGGCATTATTTTTAAAATATGAGAATGCCCCGTAATAAATATTTTTGGAGGATTCTTTATTAATTCATGACGTACGGATGTTGAATATCTTCCCGGATATCCGCCGATATGAGTTATCCAAACATCAATTTCTTCACACATAAACCGATTGTGCAATGGGAATTCTTTGCGAATTTCAGTGCTGTCAATATTGCCGTAAACTGCCCGTAGCGGTTTTAATTTTTGAATGACATCCGTTACCGATAAATCGCCAATATCTCCGGCATGCCAGACTTCATCTGATGCTTTGACATGATTCAGAATCTTGTCGTCAATATAACCATGGGTATCACTGAGAAGAAGAATTTTTTTCAAAATAAAGAGTTTAAAAGTGTGGGTGCGAATTTATTAAGTTTTAAAAGAAATAGTATGAAAAAGCAGTGTAGGAATTGTAATTTTGTATTTTTTGAAAAAGAGAGGATGCGCTATTTTTTAAAGCTCGGATATCATGGTAAGAATTATTTTGGTTGGCAAAAACAACCCGAGCAAATAAGTATTCAGGAAGTTATTGAACGTTGTTTATCTACTTTGTTGCGAGCAGAAATTGAAGTGGTCGGAGCAGGCAGAACAGATACCGGAGTTCACGCAAAAGAATATGTTCTCCATTTTGATTCGAAATCGCTAAAAAATACAGCTGATTTTTTATTCCGTTTAAATTCATTTCTCCCTAAAGATATCGCAGTTTATGAATTAATTGAAACAATTCCGGAAGCTCATGCGCGATTTGATGCCGTTTTGCGTACGTATGAATACAAAGTGATTGTCGGCAAGAATCCGTTTTGGAATGATTTGGCTTATCAAGTTTTTAAAACTCCAAATATGGAAAAAATGAATCAGGCGGCATCCTATTTAATAGGAAACCAAGACTTTCAGAGTTTTTCAAGAACAGGAAGCGATGTAAAAACATATTTTTGTGAAATAAAAGAAGCTTTTTGGATAAAAGAAGATGATATATTGACTTTTAGAATTACTGCCAATCGTTTTCTCAGAAATATGGTACGGGCAATAACAGGCACACTTTTGGAAGTGGGATATGATAAAATATCGGTAAATTCAATGCCGGAAATTATCGAGCGTAAAAACAGAGCGTTTGCCGGACCGTCAGTACCTGCTCGAGGCTTGTATCTCACTAAAATTGAATATCCGGAAAGGATGTTTATAAATAAAATTAAAGAATCAAATAAAAACCATTAAATCGTAAAATTGAAAACCACAGGAAATGCATTTGATTTTGGATTGTTCCGACGATTGATGGTTTTTACCAAACCTTATCGTTTGGTCTTCTATTTTGTAGCTTTTGCTGCCATCGTCATGTCCGGACTTGCAGTTTTACGTCCGTATTTATTAACACTCGCAATAGATGAATCCATTATTCCGCAAGAGTGGGACAGCTTTATGTATTATGTCATTGCAATGGCAGTCGTACTGATTCTGGAAGTGGTGTTTCAATTGGCATTTATTTTTTATGCAAACTGGCTTGGTCAAAGCGTTATTAGAGATTTGCGGATTAAGCTTTTCAATCGGATGATTCATTTTAAAATGAAATATTATGACAAAAGCGCTGTCGGAAGATTAACAACGCGCGCCGTAAATGACGTTGAAACCATTTCCAGTATTTTTAGCGAAGGTCTTTTTATGATTATAAGCGATTTGCTGAAAATGGTGGTCATCGCCGGATTTATGCTTACTATAAGTTGGCGGCTTTCGCTGATTGTATTCTTGATTCTTCCTTTTATTATTTATGCTACACGGGTTTTTCAAAAAGCGATGAAAGTAGCTTTTGAGGAAGTGAGAAATCAAGTAGCCAATTTGAATTCATTTGTTCAGGAACGATTGACGGGAATGAAAATAGTCCAGATTTTTAATCGTGAAAAAACCGAATACGAACGATTTCAAGATATTAACAAAACCCATCGAAAAGCGTGGATTCGCACTGTTTGGTATAACTCGATTTTCTTCCCGATTGCAGAGATGTCGGGCTCCTTTGCTACCGCTCTTTTAGTTTGGTACGGAGGATTGAACGTGATTGGGGGAGGACCGATTACTGTGGGAATTATAGCCGGATTTATTCATTATGCCGAAATGCTCTTCCGACCGTTACGGCAAATTGCTGATAAGTTTAATACCTTGCAAATGGGAATGGTCGCAGCAAACCGTGTTTTTGGAATTTTGGATACAGAAGCTAAAATTCCGGACAATGGGACTGTTGCAAATCACAAAATCGAAGGGGTAATCGAATTTGACAAGGTACGATTCTCATACACACAAGGAGAGGAAGTCATCAAAGGAATTTCTTTTAAAGCCAATAAAGGTGAAAACGTGGCAATCGTCGGTTCTACCGGTGCCGGAAAAACAACGATTATCAATTTGTTGAATCGCTTTTATGAAATTGACAGCGGGGAAATTCGAATTGACAACATTCCAATTGAATCCTATAAATTGGCAACCTTACGTCAACAAATTGCAGTAGTGCTTCAAGATGTTTTCTTGTTTGCTGATAGTATTTTAAACAATATCACCTTAAACAATCCCGACATTACTCGTGAAGAAGTCATTAATGCTGCAAAAGAAATCGGGGTTCACGATTTTATTATGTCGCTGCCCAACGGATACGATTATAACGTAAAAGAACGCGGCAGTATGTTTTCTTCCGGACAACGCCAACTCATTGCTTTCTTGCGAGCTTATGTCAGCAATCCCAACATCTTAATTTTAGATGAGGCTACTTCGTCTATTGATACTTATTCTGAAGAATTGATTCAAATGGCTACCGATAAAATCACCCGAGGAAGAACCTCGATAATTATTGCACACCGATTGGCGACAATCAAACGCGCCGATAAAATTATTGTCATGGACAGCGGAAAAATTGTTGAAGAAGGCACACACGATGAATTGTTAGAAATTGATAACGGTGTATATCGCAATTTATACGAAATTCAATTTATGGAAGAAGCTACGGAATAATTAAGTCCCCCCTATACATCTTTTAAAATTTTGTTTATTTCAGAAAACTTTATAATATATTGATTTTTCAATAACATTTGGCAGGATTTATTTGAATTACCTTTACAAGGTAAAAATTAATTAAAAAACTAAATGCTATGAACGAAGATCAATTTAAAGGAAAATGGAATCAGGTTAAAGGTAAATTCAAACAAAAATACGGCGAACTTACAGATGATGATTTAACTTACGTCGAAGGAAAATCAGATGAGTTGTTAGGTCGTCTTCAAGAGAAAACCGGAAAGACAAAAGAGCAGTTGAAAGATGAAATTGACAGATGGTAATTTGTTGTGATTTATCCTTTAATAACAACGCCCGACGAAATTTCGTCGGGCGTTGTCAAACAGTAAAACCAACGGAACTAGTTCCGTTTTTTTTTTGTGCAAAAATTTAGTTCAATCTGTAGCTCAACTCAGTAATCCTCCGATTTATAGAATTGAGCGGCAAATTTTAAAAGCGCATTTTTATCAGATTCTATTCCGAGTTTTCTTATAATTCCCGCTCGGTGCGATTCGATAGTTTTATCAGATAAAAAGAGCATTTCTGCGATTTCTTTTGTGGTTTTTTGTTTAATGATTAGTTCGAAAATTTTCTTTTCGGAGAAGCTTAATTTATCCATTGCTTCCCCTTTTTTGTAGTCGAGATCTGTTTCAAGTTCAAAACCAATGCGATGACTGTAATAAACGTCATTTTTCAGCAAATAATCGATGCATACCTTAAGTTCTTCCAATGCAAATTGTTTTAATAAATAAGCATTGATTTTCAGTTCGTTTGCTTTTTTGAAAATGCTTTTTTCTTTGTGGGATGTAAGCAATATAATCTTTGTTTTTAATTGGTGCAACCGGATGTTTTCGGCAACTTCCAGTCCGTCCATTTTAGGCATGCTAATGTCGAGAATCACAAAATCGGGTTTGAATTTTTGGATTCCCCTCCAAGCACTTTCTCCGTTGTTATGAGCTTCCAGAACAACGTGACCGGCACCTTCGAGCATTACCTGAGTGCCTAACAAAGAAAGTGGATGATCGTCTGCAATAATGAAATGCTCCATATACTTTTCTCTGATTTTTATTTTGGAATCTTTATTTGGACTGTGGTTCCACTTTCATTTGAGATGAAATTGACTATTCCGTCAATATACTTGGCACGTTCTGTAATATTTAACAATCCAAAACAATTTCCTTTTTCTAACATTCTATTTACGTCGAAACCTTTACCGTTATCTTTTACTTCCGCATAAACGAAATTTTCATCTTCCGTAATGGTGATTTTACCTGCCATCGCTTCTGCGTGTTTAATGATGTTGGTTGTAGCTTCTTGTATGATTCTATAAAGTTGTAATTCTACTGTTGTGTTTAGTGAACCGCTGTATTCAACCTCCGAAGTAAGTAAAAAACTGTGTTGGTTTTGAGCGCGTTCGGTCAGTTGTTCAATGCTGTCTTTTAATCCCAATTTGTCAAACAAAGTAGGGCTTAGGTTTCGGCTGATGTTGCGCACCTCCTCCAGAATGGAATCAATTTTTGATTTGATTTGTACATTTTTCTCTTCCAAAGCATGACGCAAGTTTATCAACTCATTGCTGACGCTGTCGTGTAAATCTGATGCAATTCGCTTTCGTTCGTCTTCCGTTCGGCTTAACAATTGAGAAGTAAAGGAATCGGACAACGCTTTCTCTCTCAGAATGCTTTTGTTTTTATTCCAAATAATGAGGATGGTGAAAATAAGAATGATAAATATGGCACCGCCACCCAATAAAATGATGGTCTTTTTCTGAGATTCCAAGATTTTCTCTTGCTGCAATATTTTGTTTTCTTTCTGTTCGGTTTCAAATTTTCTTTGCAGTTCAAAAAGACGTCCTTTGATTCTGTCTTCCAAATCTTTTTTCTTGTCGTCCAACAACAATTCGGCATAAGTAATTGCTTTGTCATACTCTCCTTTTTTGTTGTAATAATCGAATAAAGCGCTTCCAAGTTGTATTAAATACTGACGTGTGGGTTCGTCTTGTTTGATAAGTTTGTAATAAAACTCTTCAATTTCTTCCGGATTTTCTAAAGGTTTATCGAATATTTCTGCATACAAAATTTCTTGGAAAAGTGTCCGCATATGAAGATCCGGACTTTGCATATTTTCTGTTATTTCACGTGATTTTATCAGGTATTCTTTTGCTTTTTCAGCATTGCCCTCGGCACTGTGCTTGAATGCTGAAAATTGAGTCAAAATGGCTTCGTCATATCGGTTTAATGGTATGTTTGGAGCCATATAAGCCATGGAGTCAATATATTTTATTGCTGTTAATGTATCCGTTTGATTCATATGTAGATTGACATACAGCGAATACGTATTAAAAGTCAACCCATCGATATTGTTGGTTTTAAATATTTCCAACGCTTTTTCCAGATGCGCTTCTGCTTCGTCGTATGCGGATGATCTTTGAAAAACATTGTGGAGCAACAAATAAACAGTCCCCTGATTGGTGATGTCGCCAATATCGATAAAGATATCCAATGCATTTATAAGGTGCTTTTCGGTTAATTCAAGGTGGTTTAATGCACTATAACTTTGAGCCAATGAAAAATTGGAAAAACCTTGGATTTGTTTGTGCGAACGATTTGTAGGAGTGGGAGCAATCGCCTTTTTAAACCAATCTGTACTTGTTCTCACTTCGTTTCTGAAAAAACTTTGCGCACCTAAATAATAAGACAAATTGCTGTAGGCATCGGTGCTTATTTCATCTCCGTGCGTATTGATTAAGGAGCTTGCCCGGGCGTAAAAAAGGCTGTCAAATTCCATCGCTCTATCCAATACGTTACCTTGGGCGATTAAATAAATAGCAACCATCTCGTTGTTGTTTTCAGAGAGGCTTTTGTTGTAGTAAAAATTAAGGCTGTCTTGGTATTTTTCATCCGAATAATTTGAATACCGGTGTAGCCAGTTATAACCCGGAATCGTGTGACGATAAGATTCCCCTTGTAGTTCGGGCTCCTGAATGGTTTCTTGCTCAGCTTGATTTTCACAGCCAAGAATTAATAAAAGGAGCACAATAAAAGCAAAAAGGAAATTTGGCTTTTTCATAAGTTGGTTGTTGTCTTTGTTATTTAGATTCCTCCATTTATTAAAGTAAACGTTGTCGGAGGACGGTTGTCAAATTTAAATATAACTATTGACATTCCCGATCCACTTTTTATTGCTGAAAAAATATTGTTTTGTATGATTTTTTTTAAGTTTAAAAAACTATCAATCAGCCAAAATCCCCCAACTTTGACTGATTGATAGATACGCTGCATTAATGAATAACTGATTTTAATGATAAAAACATCCCCTATTCATCGAAATCGAATTACTAAAATGAAAGCTAACGATACGGAATAAGATTGTTAAAGAGCAATCTGGTGTTAATAGTAAAATTCCCGTAGCTTAAGCAACTTAGCAATTTATAATGCATTGTATTTTGGTTGTAACCTATAAACTAACTTAAAAACTATCGATTTCGTTTTTTGAATATTGTATTTGCAAATAATCAGCGAGCATGCTTAAGACTTTCATCTTTTCTCGTGCTGATTTTTCTGCGTATTTCTGTCTTTCTTCTGTATGTTTTTCAGAAGATTGTTTGTCTATTAAACTTTCAATTCCGTGAATTAATTTTTCTACTTTCGGATAACAAGATGAACTCGGGTCAACATAATGCAAATGTTTAAGTGCGCGTTCATAATTTTGATTTGCTTTTTCAATTTGAGCCTTATGAAGCATTTCGTTACAGTTTTTGTTGATGCTGGTATTATAAATACTTGTTATCAAGCGTTCTGCTTCTTTGTAGCAACTGACATTTTCCGGAACATACTTAAGCAAAGCATAAGCCCTGTTGAATTGTTCTCTTTCAATATGGGTTTTGGCGGTGCTAAGTAATTTGGAACAATTGTTAGTATAAAAG
This sequence comes from uncultured Flavobacteriaceae bacterium, assembly GCA_964636665.1. Classification (GTDB taxonomy): domain Bacteria; phylum Bacteroidota; class Bacteroidia; order Flavobacteriales; family Flavobacteriaceae; genus JAAYLC01. The sequence goes on along the minus strand of CAZWVT010000018.1, from coordinate 10,450 downwards.
CTCAAAATACTTTCTTCGGCTTCCTCGAAAAATTTTTTCAATTTCGGACTTGAAGGTTTAATCTGATTTAATGCCTTGGTGATAGCAAGAGACAAGTCTTTATCCGTCCCCAAGACTTCGGTGTTATACTGTTTAAATCGGATGTTGTTATCAATGTCCTCAACAGATAAAGTAACTCCGACTTTGACCACTTTGACCACATTCATCTCCCCGGCATTTTTTACATCAACAAGTTGAATTTTTGGGATGATTGAGAAAGGTGTTTGGGTGGTGAAAATATTCGAGGAACTGTAACTGCCTTTTATTTTATTTTCTAAAAGCCGATAGTGATTCACTGTTATATCGCCTTTCGGTACAACTGTAACGTCATACCGGAAAGCGATAGATTCTTGACTATAGCCTTGAATGCCAAAGCAAATAAACAAAATGAAAAACCAAATCTTGCTGCCGTACATACCTATTATTTTATGGTGATAAATAGATTTTGTCCTTTGATGTTTCTGGTAGCCGACACATCTTTGGATCTGAGGAAACGGATAATTTCATTCGCAAATCTGTTGGGATTATAGGGTCGGTTTGTCGCTTGGTCATAGAGCGGAATTCTCACTTCATCAAAAATCATCCGATTTTCAACGAGTCCGGATAAATTTGCTCTACCGCGGAAAGCATTTGTATAAATCCAGTCTTCAATGGCCTCGTTCAGGAAATCTCCATCCGAAAGCTCGGTGTCAAAATCTATTTCAGCTTCTTGATCAAGATTGAATTGAATAATTATTGCACGACCGATTTCTCGGATTTCGTCGGTTTTATCCATTAGCATATTGAGAAACTCTTCTCTGATTTTATGATATGCCATCTCAATCAATTTGTCGCTATCTACATTTTCATAGTATCCGCTGCTTCCGACATAGTTGGAAAAACTCGCTCCTGTATGACTTTCAAAAGCGGTCAAAATAAGGTTTACGTTTGTTCTTCCCTGCGCATTTTCAGCTACTTCGGCATCGACCTGCACATAAATATCTGCTCCTGATTCTGAGATTAAATCGGATTTGAACGAACTTTGTCTGTCCATTGAGAAAGCGGCATTGGCTTCGGCTGCTCTTAAACTGGCAACAAAATCAATGGTACTCCAACCGCGCTGATCAAAGGATTGTTTTACGATGGTAACAGCAGCACGGATATAACGATTGTCGTCTAAAATAGTTCGTATGTCTTCATCTGCTTTGTTGTACGGAACTACCATTAATCGTGCAGAAGCTCTTTCTGCAACATCACTTTGGGTAGAACTGATTTGTGCAACTGAAATACTGGAAAACACAAAGCAAATTAATAATAAACCGGTTTTTAATATGTTTTTATTGATACTCATCTTTAAAATCCTATTTTGTTCAATATTCTGTTTCTTTCTAAATCTCTTCTAAGAAGATTGTAGTTAATTTTAAAATTGCTCACAGCAACGCTACATCCTTTTACAGAGTTATTACACGAATAATATTCTTCTTGATTTTCGATAATGTACTGTTGATATCCTGAACTCCAGAATTGGTCAAAGAAAGCTTTGTGTTCAGATTCTATCGCCATCCCTTTGCGAATCATCGGATTTTTCATATCATTAATTTCCGCATTTGGGAAACCCATATAAAACAAATGTTGAATGGCTTTTTTGTGGGCGTCTTTAATCGCAGCCTCTTTGTCTGGCATTTCATCACTAACGCCTCTCAGATGCACCACGCCTTGAGCCGGATGCCCCAATAAGGCAGCCGATGTGGAATAAGGATTT
>CAZWVT010000018.1:0-8570 GCA_964636665.1 uncultured Flavobacteriaceae bacterium | reverse complement strand
TGTCTTACATCCGATTGCCAATCCGGCAAAAATCAGAAATAATAATAAGTACTTACTTTTCATAATGGTTTGTATTAAAGGTTATTTTTTTATTTAAGAATGATTCCAATATTTTCTCCTGCTCTTTCAGCTCTGCTCACGTTTCTTGAATTTTCAATGATAGTCGCCTTCGAAAAGTTCTGGTCATCTACTTGATATATCCAAGCAGTTCCGATTACTTCATGACGTTCTACTTCATTACCGCCGATAGTTGCTAAAGAAATTTTCACAACATCAGCAAGGTTTCCTACTTCTACGCCCATTGCACTTCCCATTCCAAGAACTATTTCGTTCTTTTTTGAATCCCATTCAACAATTTCAACCGGAGTAGGCAGAAGTGTTCCTGCATATTTTCGCGTGTTTTCACCCAATCTTTGCAAGGCCTGCGTAAATGCATCTTCTTTGTAATTGCGAGGAGATTGCATGTCTTCAATTTGTGCTTCAATAGCTCTGAATTCATTTCTGGAAAAGTAGGATTTCATTGCTTTTAATACGGCATCGCTGTGTGGCTGGTATTCAGAACTGATATTGTGCGTGTACATGATTTCGCCTGTCGTTACATTCAACATCTTAAATTGAACATTAATAATGGCATCCCATTTGTCTTTTTCATCAACATAACGCAACATCATAATGCTCGTATCCACAATGTAGTTTGCTCCTTTGCTCAAACCATCTGTGAAGGTGCTTTGACTGTCGATAAAAGCTCCTGTGCGTTGCAAATCTTTTTCTTTTTCTAATTCCTCAATTTTTTCTCTATCTACAATTGAGAATTTTCGCGAAGCAACAAATGCATTTACGACAGCTTCCTGGACAAGTCTGGATTCATGTCTGGAAATTATAGTTTCGTCATAAGTTATTGGAAGAAAAGCCAATGTTGTTCTTTCTTGTGCAGTGCTTAATGTGATTGAAAAAATCAAGCAGATAATTGTAATTTTATAGTTCATGGTTATCAGGTTTTTTAAATGTGCTACAAACATCATGAGAATATTCATTTGCCATATAGGGGATAACCCTATATCTTTTTTCGTAAAATATAATTATCGGATATTCAGCCGTTTGACTTGAAAGGTAAATTGAGAATTAATGAGAAATTCTCTTTGTAATGAGAAATAATTGGAATGCAATTATGCGAAATAGAAAAGTTTTAATCTTGCATTTTTATTAGAAGCAAGTTTTTTTCTATTTTCATTATGTTGTTTGCCTTACTGTAAAAAACACTTGTTTTTTACAATTCAAAAAAGTAGAAAATGTCGCAATGCATCAAAGAGCTCCTAAAATTTTGAATCGGTATTTTTATCTTGTCGAAGTTTAAACTTTTTAAAAAAGTACAAGACCAACAAAAATTGCGAATAGCCATAAACGGCATCTTCCACGGGGATGGTGCCCATTCGGATTCCGAGAAAATCCCCGGGATTGTAATTGACGATGGGAGATTCCAATCCGGTGCCGGTAAGCACGCCGTTTACGGGAAAAAATCCAAGCATCAATAAGGTGAATACCAAAGATGCTTTGCCAATCCAAGGGGCTCTGGCAATGAAATGCAGGTAAATCAAAGTGGCAATGGTTGCGATGGCTGTTGCGAAAGTGTATATTTTATCGTAGTGCAGCAGTGCCATTACACTACAAACAATGACAGTGACAAACACAATGAGGTTGTTGAATCCTTCCAACCACTTGAGTTCAAAAAACTTATCGATGCAGTAATATGTAAAAATGCAGGAAAACGGAATAAATATGAAAAACAACCACTCTTCAAGAGGCAATCCGGCAATGACCAATCCCAATGTATAATCGGTATCAAACCACCAAACGCCTCGTGCTGTAAATATAATATCCCAAATGATAAACGGAACGGCAACAATCACAGCAGCTTTGATAAAAATTCCAAAATAATGACTGAATAACAACCGCCGATCAAAAGATGCGATAAAACAGATGATAACCGTAAAAAAAAGTATTAGGGAATAGGTGAAAGCAGTCATTTATTCGAATTGTTAAAATACATTCTGAAATATTTCATGGGAACATATAAAAAACCAAAACATTCGCCGTCTTCTTTGCCCAGATGTTTGTGGTGTTGTTTGTGGGCTCTCCGCAATGCCAGAAAATAGGGATTTTTTGTTTTCCTGAAAAATTTTAATCGTTGGTGAATAAAAATGTCGTGGACAAAAAAATAAGCCATACCATAAATCATAATACCGAGTCCCACAAAAAACAAATAATTGTAATCATTCAAAGAGCCGAAATACATCAATGCAATGGTGGGAAGTGCAAAAATCACGAAAAAATAATCGTTTTTCTCAAAAGTGCCTTCTGTGCTGTGGTCATGATGGTCTCTGTGCAAAACCCATAAAAATCCGTGCATGACGTATTTATGGATAAGCCAAGTTGCGCCTTCCATCAACAGGAACGTACTTAAGGTGATGATTAAATTCATAAAACGACGTTTAGTATATTACAAAACTTGCGAATTGTTTTTTTTAAAGATAGTATTTATTCATTCTTCAAAAGGTTTTCAATTTGCTTTTTCAAGACCTCGGAATGTATCTTTTCTTTATGTTTTAAAATAAAATCGGTGTCTTCTTTAATCTTGGTGTTGTAACCTAAAAATGAAGGTGCCTTTTTTTGAACGGACAGGCGGATAAATCTGATTTCGACATCATCGGGAGATTTCAAAATTGCTTGTTCTATGTTTTTCTTCCCTTGATTAAAGGTGTTTAATTTCCGGATGGGATTGAATGCGTGAACTGCATGCATGCTCTGATAACCTCCTAAATAAGCCAGATAAGTAGAGGAATGGTTTTTTTCTTTTTCCAAGAGAGCAATCATTCTACTGCATACTTTTTCGTCATCGACTCCTTTTTCGTAATTGATTCTGACAGTTTCTAAATCGAGAAGGTTTAAACTGCTCAGTAAAATTCCGATGCTGCTGAATATTACGGCTGTTTTCATCATAAATAAGCTGTTTTGTATCGGATGTAACTTTTAAAAGCCACATAAGCTTTTTGGGAATTTGGAACTCGGATTCTATTGTTCAGAATGTCTTTGGACGATTTTCTTTTTATCTTGTGAAAAAGCGACAGGTAATATTTATAAGCTAAATATACTCCGAATCGGGAAGATGCCGGAAGTTTTCTGATTCCGATGAGCGCATAGTTGAATTCTGCTTCTATTTCTTGTTCAATCTGCGCTTTTACCCCATTGTCAAAAACATCCATATCGATGTTCGGAAAATACGTTCTTCCCAAAAGTTGATAATCTTCTTTTAGGTCTCTCAAAAAATTAATCTTTTGAAATGCCGAACCCAGCTTCATCGCATAAGGCTTAAGCATTTCGTATTGTTCTTTGTTGCCGTCGGTAAAAACTTGCAAACACATCAATCCAACAACTTCTGCAGAACCGAAAATATATTCTTGATACAATTCGGAATTGTAATCAATTTGATGTAAATCCATCTCCATGCTATTCAAAAATTGCTCGATCAACTTATGGTCTATTTGGTATTTACATACAGTTTCCTGAAAAGACTGCATAATGGGATTCAGCGAAATTCCTTCTTGCAAAGCCTCTCGAGTTTCTGTTCTCAGCTTATTGAGCAACAGTTTTTTATCGTATTCGTGAAAGCTGTCCACAATTTCATCTGCCAATCTCACATAACCGTAAATGGAGTAAATCGCAGGACGAATTGATGGTTTTAAAGCCATAATTCCCAGTGAAAAACTGGTGCTGTATTTCCGGGTAGTCAACTTGCTTACCGAGAAAGAAAGTTCGTCAAATAACTGCTTCATAGGCTTTTGATTTTAATTTCATGACTTCTTTTGCTACAATGCTTCCGGAAATTACAGCGGGAGGAACGCCCGGTCCCGGAACTGTTAATTGCCCTGTATAGAAAAGATTTTTTAATTTCTTGTTTTTGATTTTTGGTTTTAAAACGGCTGTTTGGTTTAGTGTATTTGCCAATCCGTATGCATTTCCGCCGTAAGCGTTGTAATCTGTCATAAAATCACTTATACAATAACTTCTTTTGTATTCAATTTTTGATGCTAAATTTGATGTTCCTGTATGCTTTTCAATACGGCTCAGCATTTTGTTCATATATTTTTCTCGCAGGTTTTCATTGTCCTCAATTCCTATGGCAAGCGGCATCAACAAAAACAGATTTTCCTTGTTTTCAGGAGCTGTGGAATCATCGGTTTTGGATGGACAACACACATAAAACAACGGATTTTCCGGCCATTTTTTATCACCGTAAATGGCGTCGATATGGGGGTCTAAATCATTTTCAAAAAATAAAGTGTGATGCTGCAAATTGGGAATTTGTTGATTGATACCTAAATAATAAATCAAACTTGACGGCGCAAAAGTTCGCTTTTCCCAATAATTTTCATCGTAATTCCTGTATTTTTTATCCAATAAATTTTCGGTGTGATGATAATCCGAAGAAGCAATGACAACATCGAAATAATGTTTTTCACCGTTGATTTTTAGGGCAGAAACTTTGTTGTCGTTTACAATTAATTTACTGACTTCACTATTAAACTGAAAATTGACACCTTGAATTTTCGCTACTTGTTGCATTGCCAGAACCAGTTGGTAAAAACCGCCTTTCGGATAATGCGTTCCCAAGGCATATCCGCCATAATTCATAAGACTGTAAAGTGCCGGAATGTTTTTTGGCGAAGCACCTAAAAATATCACAGGAAATTCCATCAGGGCGCGTAGTTTTTCGTTTTTGAAATATCCGGAAACGTAGGTTCTGAAGTTGGTGAGCAAATTTAATCTCAAAGCGCTTTTGGCGATTTTAGGAGAAATAAATTCACCCCAATGATGACACGGTTTGTTGACGTATTCCTGCATTCCGACTTCATATTTAAACTTGGCAGATTTCATAAATTTTTCCAATTGTGTGCCGGCTCCTTTTTCTGTTTGTTCAAATAGGTTTTTAAGCTCTTCAAAATTTTCGGGAACACGAATGTTTCCATCTGTGAAAATCATTTCAAATTGTGGATTTAATGAAATCAATTCAAAGAAATCGGAGGTTTTAAAATTAAAATCATTAAAAAAGTTTTCCAAAATATCCGGCATCCAATACCAGCTGGGGCCCATATCAAAAACATAGCCGTTTTCGGTACGAAATTGACGCGCCCTACCACCGGGTTGGGCGTGTTTTTCAAAAACGGTAACCTGATAACCTGCTTTCGCCAAATAAGCAGCAGCCGACAGTCCCGAAAAACCCGCTCCGATGATTCCAACTTTAGTTTTCATTCTTTTCCGTGTGTAAAAATTCATTCGTCACTTCTGCAAGCAATTGTTCGCTCCCGATATTTCTTTCGTATATCGGCAGGTGGAAATCGTTCAGCTTGTTTAAAAGCCGTATCAATTCCATTTTTTCGGCTTCGGTCAAGTTTCCGGTTACAATTTGCGTCGCCTGCCGAATTTTGTCCATCTGTTTTTCTAAGGCCTCTTCGCCACATAGAGTAATAGAAATTACTTTACTTCTTTTGTCGATTTCAGAAGGTTTTTGCGAAACCCATTTATTTGCAATCAATCGGTTGATGATTTGCATGCCGGCAGGTTTTTCATGTACATTCTTTTTGATGAGTTCCATTTTGGTCATTTCCCCGAAAGCTTTCAGGTTGATAAGGTAAATAAAATCTTCCTGAGTGGAAAAATCAGAGCCGTAAATCGCCGCTTTGGAATACGCTCGTGCATAACGATTCATATGGACTATCAAGGTGTTGATAACGCTCTCCGGACTGCGCCCTTTTTCTTTGCCTTCCCAATCAGGCTCTTCCAAACTTTCCAAAGTATAATTGAAAGCAACCCACTTCTTGAAACTGTCGATACAATGATTTTCAGCGCCGTATTCTGTGTCTTCGGATTCGAACTCCTCTAATAAATCGAGAACCTCTTTGATTAACCTATAATCCATATTATTTTAATATCAGTGTACAAATATACCAATCTGTTTTAATAATGGATTAAAAAAATACTATTTATTGATAAAATTAATTTAATTTTGTCCGAAATTATCGACTTGCTTATGAAAAGATTAATGACCATTTTGTTTATTTTGTTGATTGGCAATACCATACACTCACAAACGCTCGGTACGATTACAGGAACAATCAAAGACAGAAACACCCAAGAGGGTTTGATGGGAGTGACTGTAATACTAACCGGAAACAATGACACATTTACCGCCGTTAGTGACGATGATGGAAATTTCTTGGCGAGATTGCCCGTCGGCAGATACAATTTGGAAACTTCCTATATCGGTTATGCTCCATACACCTCTTATAGCATCAACATTAATTCCGGAAGTGCGCAAGTGCTTCAAATTGAATTGGACATCACCAGTCAGGAATTGGACGAGGTCGTACTTAGTTCGGGAAAATCGGTGCGTGCTACCAATATGATAACGCCTTTGGCAACGCAAAAATTAACATCGGAGGAAATTAAAGTCAATCCGGGTGGGAATTTTGATGTTTCAAAAGTAATTCAAGTACTTCCCGGCGTAACGGGAGGAACTACGCCCAATCGAAACGACATTATCGTAAGGGGAGGAGGTCCGAGTGAAAACGTGTATTATCTGGACGGCATTGAAATTCCGGTTTTAAATCATTTCCAAACGCAAGGAGCAAGCGGCGGTGCTACGGGAATTCTCAACGTATCCTTTATTCAAGATGCGCAATTGACTTCATCTGCTTTTGACAGCAAATACGGCAATGCCTTGGCTTCCACTATTATCATTACACAGCGCAATGGAAATCCCGACAAATTGAGCGGTAACATCCGCTTGTCAGGAAGTGAGGTTGCAGCAATGTTGGAAGGTCCTTTGGGAAAAAACACCACGTTTATGGCTTCCGTACGGCGGTCGTATCTGCAATTTTTGTTTAAGTTGTTGGATTTGCCCATCCGTCCGGATTATTACGATTTCCAATATAAAATCAACCATAAAATTGACAGCAAAACCGAATTGAATTTTATAGGGGTTGGCGCCATTGATAATTTTAAATTGGAAACGCCTAAAAACACCACCGCCGAAAATGAATACACCACCCGTGCCAATCCGCTAATCAATCAATGGAATTACACCGTAGGCGCATCCCTGAAAAGATTGATTGACGACGGATATTACACTGTTGCTCTGAGTAGAAATATGTTTTTTAACGGTGCCGAGCGGTACGAAAACAATGCGTTAAAAGAAGGAGACAAGCTTTTTTCCTTGAAAAGTCATGAAATAGAAAACAAATTGCGAGTTGATGTAAATAAATTTAAAAACGGCTGGAAATACAGTTACGGAGTAGAAACGCAATATGTAAAATACGATGCCGGAATTTTCAATATCCTCCAAAGGGAAGTTCGGGATTCGGTGGGAAATGTTGTTACACCCATACTTAGTTTTACCGGAAATTCAGCGATAGACTTTTTTAAATTCGGTGCGTACGGTCATGTTTCCAAGTATTTTTTCAATGATAAATTTCTGGTTTCAGGAGGTGTGCGTTCGGATATCAATACTTTTACAACGGACGGAACAAATCCGTTAAATTCATTATCGCCTCGCGTTTCTGTTGCATATAATTTCAACCCGCAATGGAGTATTTCCGCATCTGTGGGCAGTTATTATAAAATTCCGGTTTACACTATGTTGGGGTATGTAAATGAAGACGGAAGCTTGGTCAATAAAGATTTGGATTATATCAATTCCATTCATTACACTGTCGGCTCCGAATTTGTACCGAGAAATGATTTAAGGTTTACATTGGAAGCTTTCTATAAAGATTACAGAAACTATCCTGTTTCTACGGAAAGCGGAATATCGTATGCCAACATCGGCACGGATTTTTCTGCGGTTGGAGGGGAAACTTATGAATCTATCGGAAAAGGAAGGGTGTATGGGATAGAAGCTTACGTCCAACAAAAATTGGTCGGAAATTTATTTTATGTCGCAAGCGCTACCTTTTACAATTCTGAATTTTCCGGAGCTGACAGCGCATATAGAACCTCAACTTGGGATTATAATTTTATTTTCTCGACGACTTTGGGCTATAATTTTGGAAACAATTGGAACATCGGCGCAAAATATCGTTTTGTCGGCGGCCAACCTTATACGCCCTTTGATATTCCCGCCTCCACACAAGCCTATTTAACAACGGGCAGAGGCGTTTATGATTATTCGCAATTAAACGAAAAAAGATTGCCGATATTTAATCAGTTGGATGTGAGAGTGGATAAAAAATACAATTTCGAAAAATCGAGTTTGAGTTTGTTTTTGGATTTCCAAAACATCCTGTACTACAAAACACCTTATTTGCCGAAATTCACTTTTAAAAGAACCGAAGACAATTCAGGTTTTGCAACCACCGACGGCCAACCGATAAAAGCAGACGGCAGCAATGCGATTCCGGTAATTTTAGAGCAGGAATCGGCAACAATCGTCCCCTCGATTGGATTTATTTTTGAGTTTTAAGAGCATTAAAAGGAGGTCATAATACCTAACTCAATTAAAATTGTAATTTTGAGGC
>CAZWVT010000017.1:16507-32233 GCA_964636665.1 uncultured Flavobacteriaceae bacterium | reverse complement strand
CTTCACGCCTCACGCTTCACGAAAAAACTTTCAACTCTCAATTTTCAACTTTCAACTGATAAACCGACAACAGAAAACCAAATGAAACTTGTATTATTTAAAATAAAATGTTAATTTAGTTCTTTTGTATAGTGAATCAATTCTGATGAAAAAATTCCTGCTGCCGTTGTTTTTCTGTTTTGTGTCTTTTGCTTTTTCGCAAATGCACGGAACCGATATTCCGGAAAGCTGGAGTTTGGAAGGATTGGAAAAACCACAGACCATTCGGTTGGAATCACTGGATATGGAAAGCATCATGATTGAAGATGCAGAAAACGACCAATTTAAATCCAAACCATGGCGCTACGGAATCGTTCAGAATTTATCCGTCAATAGTGAAAAAAACGGCAAGTGGACTACATTAGAGGAGGGAGCCGATATATGGCAGATTGTTCTTCAAGGAACCGATATTCTCAATATGAGTTTTATTTTTAATAACTTAAATCTTCCCGAAGGTTCTACGCTCCATGCTTTTAATGAAGAAAAAACGGACTTGATTACCATTTTTGACAGTCAAAATTATCGCCAAGTGGACGAATTGGGAAGTTGGTTTGTAGAAGGTGATAAAATATGGATAGAACTTTATCTGCCTCCTGATACAACCGAAAAAGCAACTGTTGCAATTGATCAGGTGATATTGGGTTACAGACTGGGCAGCATTCACGCATTTTTGAATCCCGAATCAGGATTTAATACTTCCGGAGCTTGTCATTACGATGTGAATTGTTCAGTCGGAGAAGATTTTGACCACTATAAAAACGAAGTGAAAAAAGCGGTGGCATTACTCAATTTGGGAAATGGATTTCTATGTTCTGCTGTTTTAATGAATAATACAAATTCTGATAAAACACCATATTTATTGACTTCCAATCATTGTTTGGAAAGTAGCAATCCTGCACTTTGGACGGTTCGTTTTAATTGGATCAGTCCCGAACCTGTCTGTGCCGAAGCCCTATACAGTGGGGAAAATTCGGTTAATATGACAATCAGTGGTGCAGAATTGATTTCTTCTGATATGGAAAGTGATTTTGCATTGGTCAAATTAAATCAAAACATTCCCGATTCATGGGATGTTGCTTTTGCCGGATGGGATGTGACAGATGAAAGCCCGGCGTACAGCGTAGGAATTCATCATCCTAAAGGCGATATTATGAAAATATGCCGAGATGATTCCGGGATTGAAAAATACAGTCTGGAAGGTATAGAAACATGGCTTGTCGGCGGAAAGAGCAGAGGTACAGGAAACGGATGGGAAATCGGAACCACGGAACAAGGTTCTTCAGGTTCGCCGCTGTTTAACGAACACGGAAAAATTATCGGACATCTTATCGGAGGAAAAGCAGCCTGCGACGGAACAGAAAGTAACGGCGAATACGATGTGTATAGCCGACTGGCAGTTTCTTGGAACAGTGGCAGTGTTCCCAAAACACGTTTGCAAGATTGGTTAGATCCGTCCGGTACCGGACAAACAGCCACTGAAACCTTACAAAACATCCTTAGTGTTGCCGATCATACTACACAACCTGAATTGCGTATTTTTCCGAATCCCGCTTCGTCAATTATGACTGTTATCAACAACAGATTTCCACACCTTCAATATGAATTCTACACCTTGTCCGGACAACAAGTGAAAAAAGGAAAAGTAGCCGATACTACCAATGAAATCACCGTAGATAATCTGGCGGAGGGATTTTATATTTTAAGACTATTTGAAAGCGAATCTCAAGATGCGATGACATACAAAATCGTCATCAGAAGATAAAGCCTTCCCCTCAGTTATTTTACCTTATCTCTTTACGGTTAAAAATCAGATTATCTACGAATTAATCTTAATTTTGCACCGATGGAAAAGAAAAAGAGAGACATTCGCGCGCTTACAAAAGAAGAACTGAAAGACTTTTTTGAGCGTATTGGAGAACGTTCATTTCGTGGGTCGCAAGTTTATGAATGGTTGTGGAACAAAGGCATTCACAGCTTTGAAGAGATGACAAATCTTTCCAAAGATATCAGAGCGCATCTCGATGCGCATTTTGTAATCAATCATATCAAAGTCGATAAACAACAGCGCAGTAGTGACGGAACCATTAAAAATGCCATAAAACTTCATGACAATTTGATTGTTGAATCTGTTTTGATTCCCACAGAAACACGAACTACAGCCTGTGTTTCTTCTCAAGTAGGTTGCAGCCTTAATTGTGAGTTTTGTGCTACGGCGCGATTAAAAAGAATGCGAAACCTCAATCCTGATGAGATTTACGATCAAGTGGTTGCCATAGACAAACAGAGCAGACTTTATTTTAATCGACCGCTTTCAAACATCGTGTTTATGGGAATGGGAGAACCTTTGATGAATTATAAAAACGTGTTGGAATCCATTGAAAAAATCACATCCGATGAAGGATTGGGAATGGCAGCAAAACGGATTACTGTTTCTACTTCAGGCGTTCCTAAAATGATAAAAATGCTTGCCGACGAAGAAGTTCGCTTTGGTTTGGCAGTTTCTTTACATTCGGCTATTCAAGAAACACGTGAAAAAATAATGCCTTTTGCAAAACAATTTCAACTTACAGATTTGCGCGAAAGTTTGGAATATTGGTATCAAAAAACAAAAAGACGAGTAACTTATGAATATATTGTTTGGAAAGGAATTAACGATACGCCCAAGGCAATCGATGCATTGGTTAAATTTTGCAAATACGTTCCTTGCAAAGTAAATTTGATTGAATACAATGCTATAGGCGATCCTCGTTTTCAACAAGCTAATCCGGAAACAATTGATGCATATATTGATGCATTGGAAAAAAATCAGATTTCCGTGACGGTAAGACGAAGTCGCGGAAAAGATATTGACGCTGCTTGCGGACAATTGGCAAATAAATCTTAATATTTAATTATTTTTACAAGAATCAGAAATTCTAAAGATACTTCAGGTTTTTCTATCTTTGCGCCGCTATGAAAATCGTTTCTCGCATCAAAATGCCTATTGAAAAAGAGATGGAATTGTTTGAGAAAAAATTCTCACAATCCATGTCTTCCAAAGTTTCTTTGTTAAACCGCATCACGCATTATGTGGTTAACAGAAAGGGAAAACAGATGCGTCCCATGTTTGTCTTTCTCATTGCAAAAATGACAGGAAACGGACAAATCAATAATCGAACTTATCGCGGTGCGGCAGTTATCGAACTTATTCATACAGCAACTTTGGTTCACGATGATGTGGTAGATGACAGCAATTTACGCCGTGGTTTTTTTTCTATCAATGCATTGTGGAAAAACAAAATTGCGGTATTGGTTGGGGATTATTTACTTTCCAGAGGATTGTTGCTTTCAATAGATAATGGAGATTTTGATTTACTCCGAATCATCTCTGTGGCAGTTCGCGAAATGAGCGAAGGAGAACTTTTGCAAATAGAAAAAGCGCGCCGATTGGACATTACGGAAGAAGTTTATTTTGAAATCATCCGCCAAAAAACAGCAACTCTCATTGCCGCTTGCTGTGCGATGGGTGCACAGTCTATTCACGCTTCGGAGAAAGAAGTGGAACGCATGCGTAAATTTGGAGAGCTTATCGGAATTGCTTTTCAGATAAAAGACGACCTTTTTGATTATGGTAACGAACGCATAGGTAAACCCACAGGAATCGATATTAAGGAACAAAAAATGACATTGCCACTTATTTATGCATTAAATCAAGCGTCGTCGGAAGATAAGAAATGGCTTATTAATTCGATAAAAAATCATAATAAAAACTCCAAACGAGTAAAGGAAGTTATTGAATATGTGAAAAACAATGGCGGACTTGATTATGCTGTTTCAAGAATGATGGAATATCATGCCGAAGCGGTGGAGCTGCTAAAGCAATATCCGGAATCTCCCTATAAAGAATCCTTGGAATTAATGGTGAATTATGTGATAGACAGGAAAATATAGCAGGTTTTTTATTTCTGTACCGACATAATAAAAACAAGCCGTTTCACTATAATATGAAACGGCTTGTTTTAGTTTATAAAAATGCACCGATTAAATTTCCAATTCCAATCCGGGATTTATTTCTGCGAGGATTTTATTTAAAGTATCACTAGATCGCATGGTTTGATAAACAATGCGCTCATTCGGTTTGTAATAACCTTTCATTTTTATCGCTCTTCCTTGATCGTCAATCATTTCGTTGTTTATTTTCGTTTCTTTTTCTCTTAATTCTTTGGCAATAGGAGTGAAGCGCTCTTTTAATTCTGAATTTTTAGTTTGAGTTGCAAGTGCTTCCGCCCAATACAATGCGACATAAAAATGACTTCCTCGCGTGTCGATTTCTTTAGCATGACGAGAAGGCGATTTGCCGTTGTCCAAATAATTTTCAGTTGCTTGGTCTAATGTTTCTGCAAGAACCAAAGCTTTTTCGTTGTTGTTGGTCGTTCCGTAGTGTTCCAAAGAAACTGCCAAAGCCAAAAATTCTCCGAGCGAATCCCATCTTAAGTGATTTTCTTCAATAAACTGCTCCATGTGTTTGGGCGCAGAACCTCCGGCGCCGGTTTCAAACAATCCTCCACCATTCATTAGCGGAACGATGGACAACATTTTTGCACTGGTTCCCAATTCAAGAATGGGGAAGAGGTCGGTAAGATAATCTCTCAATACATTTCCTGTAACCGAAATTGTATCTTTTCCGTCTTTTAATCTTGCAAGCGTATATTCAGTAGCTTTTTTGGGAGAGAGAATTTTAATCTCCAAACCGTCTGTATTTTCTTCTGTGAGATATTCAGTTACTTTTTTAATTAACTCTGCATCGTGCGGACGGTTTTCATCCAACCAAAATACAGCCGGAGTTTCGGTGGTGCGAGCTCTGTTAATAGCGAGTTTAACCCAATCGCGAATCGGTAAATCTTTTACCTGACACATTCTCCAAATATCACCATCCTCAACATTGTGTTTAAAAATTACATTTCCGGAAGCGTCAGTTACTTGGACAATTCCGGCTGAGGAAATTTCAAAAGTCTTATCGTGACTTCCGTATTCTTCAGCTTTTTGAGCCATTAGTCCGACGTTGGGAACAGTTCCCATGGTTGCCGGATTGAAAGCACCGTGTTTTTTACAAAAATCGATGGTTGCCTGGTAAACATCTGCATAACTGCTGTCTGGAATAACAGCTTTGGTATCTTTAAGTTTTCCATCCGGCCCCCACATTTGTCCGGAATTTCGAATCATCGCCGGCATGGATGCATCGACAATCACGTCATTGGGCATATGAAGATTGGTAATGCCTTTATCACTGTCCACCATTGCCATATCAGGATTTTTATCTAAAATGGATTGAATATCCTCTCGAATTTGTCGTTGTTCGTTTTCAGGCAAACTTTTGATTTTTCTTTCTAATGCAGTCAATCCGTCGTTTGCATTAAAATCCATTTTATTTAATGCTTCTTGATGCTTATCAAACAATTCCGCAAAGTAGGTTTTAACTACGTGACCAAAGATAATCGGGTCACTCACTTTCATCATCGTCGCTTTTAAGTGTACCGAAAACAATACATCTTTTTCGTTGGCGTCTTTAATCTGATTCTCCAAGAAAGATACAAGCGATTTTCTACTCATTACAGTGGCGTCAATGACTTCACCTTGCAATACTTTTAATTCATCTTTTAAAACAGTTTTATTTCCGTTAGAATCAATATGGGTAATTTTTAAGGTATCGTCTTGGGATAAGGTTGCTGATTTTTCATTGTGGAAAAAATCTCCGGAATCCATTGTGGCTACATGACTTCTGCTGTCGGCCGTCCAAGTTCCCATTTTGTGGGGATTCTTTTTGGCGTAATTTTTTACTGCTTTAGGTGCGCGACGATCGCTGTTTCCTTCGCGAAGCACCGGATTTACAGCACTTCCTTTTACTTTGTCATATCGTTTTTGAATTTCTTTTTCTTCATCCGTAGTTGGGTTAATCGGATATTTAGGAATGGCGTACCCTTGGTCTTGAAGTTCTTCAATGGCTGCTTGTAGCTGAGGCAATGAAGCACTGATGTTGGGAAGTTTGATGATATTGGCTTCCGGTTTTTTTGCCAATTCTCCCAATTCCGATAAATCATCGTTAATTCGTTGATTTTCTTGAAGATATTCAGGAAAAACAGCCAGAATTCTGCCGGAAAGCGAAATGTCGCGACTTTCTACCGGAATGTCGGCAGTATTTGCATAAGCGCGAACGATAGGTAAAAAAGAGTGGGTGGCCATTGCCGGAGATTCATCTGTTTTTGTATATATGATTACAGGAGTATTTTTCATAACAATATAATTTATACAATCTGATTTTAAATGTTTAACGATATTTTCAAAGTCAGGCAAAGATAATGAATATAGTGGGTAAAGAGTTTGATATCGGTCAGGTTTGACAATATTTTAAAATAAAAAAGCCATATCAAAGTAGTAAAACTACAAACTGATATGGCTTTCTGTGTAAACATTTAGAATTGACTGTAAGAAGTACAATTATTGAGTCTTTAAACTCAGAAAGTTTACACACGTTTGGATAATTCTGAAATCTAAATAAGTCTGACAACTTTTTAGAATGAGATTTAGAATCATCCGTTTTCTGATTTCGATGTTAATAATCTAAAGATCGTGAACATCTCAAGCAATCAGAAAAACAAAGGGAACGTTCTTAACTAAGAAGGTAATGTGAATTACCAAATTATAAGATTTAAATTAAATTAAAGATTAAAGAAGAACGTCACCTCTTTTAATGCATTCAACATTTTAATGAACTTGATAGTGCTAAACTATAAAAAAACAATAGTGCGTGCAATTTTTTAACGAAATTATAATAAACATGTTTTAAACATGAGTTATTCACAATTGTGAATAAAAAAAGCCCTGTGAATACAAGGCTTTTTAGAGTTATCAACAAGGCTGTTAATTTCTTTTCTCTTTAATACGTGCTTTTTTACCGGTAAGTTCACGGAAATAAAAGATGCGAGCACGTCTAACACTTCCTTTTTTGTTTATTTCTATACGTTGAAGAGCCGGCATGTTGATAGGAAATATTCTTTCTACTCCTATGGTACCGCTCATTTTACGGATAGTAAATGTTTTTGTTTGTCCGGTTCCTTTAACTTGAATCACAACCCCTCGGAAAAACTGCGTACGTGTTTTGTCTCCTTCACGGATTTCATAATACACAGTGAGGGTGTCTCCTGCTCCAAATTCAGGAAAATCTTTTTTAGTGACGAATTCGTCTTCTACAAATTTTACTAACGCTTCCATTTTAGCTAGATAATATAATTATTTTTAAAGCAACATTCACGGTTCTCGCCAGAGGTTGAATTAAAAGTGGCGCAAAAATACTTAAATTCTATATTGATGCAAAATTTTACATGTCTTATTTGATAAGTAAGACCAAAATTATCCAATGGGTTGCAATAAACATAACTTATTCATTATCCAATAAGTCCGGGCGATTCGCTTGTGTATGTTTTATAGCTTGTTCTTCTCGCCATGTTTCTATTTTTTGGGCATTGCCGCTTAATAGTATTTCGGGAACTTTCCAACCTTTATAATCTGCAGGTCGAGTATATATAGGTGGTGCCAATAGATTGTCTTGAAATGAATCCGTAAGTGCACTGGTTTCATCACCGAGTACGCCGGGAATTAGTCGAATTACGGCATCGCAAACTACGGCTGCGGCAAGTTCCCCACCGGTTAAAACAAAATCTCCGATAGAAATTTCACGAGTAATAAGATGGTCGCGAACCCGCTGATCTACACCTTTGTAATGACCGCAAAGAATAATAAGATTTTCTTTTAGTGAAAGTTCATTTGCAATTTGCTGATTAAATTTTTTGCCATCGGGTGTCATGTAAACGACTTCGTCGTAATCGCGTTGTGATTTTAATTCTGAAATACATTTATCGATAGGTTCAATCATCATAACCATTCCGGAACCGCCACCAAATTGATAATCATCGGTCTGTCTGTATTTGTTGGAGGCGTAATTTCGTAGATTGTGAAAATGTACTTCGGCTAAATTGTTTTCAATTGCCCGTTTTAAAATCGACGATTCGAAAGCACTTTTTAAAAGTTCAGGAAGTACGGAAATGATGTCTATTCGCACAACAAATTTTTTGATTAAAATAAAAAAGGTTTGACATAAAGCCAAACCTTTTGTAGAATTAATATTTGTTCTTAATAATAAGTATAACGTCTTACTTGTGCTACGTATTTAGCAAGTCTGATTACTTGATGACTGTATCCGTATTCGTTGTCATACCATACATATAAAACAACGTTTTTTCCGTCTTCCGCTACAATTGTGGCGTTGCTGTCGAAAATTGCAGGTTCGGCACATCCAACGATATCCGATGATACCAATTCGTTATTCCAAGAATATCGAATTTGCTCTACTAAATTGCCGTTTAAAGCGGCATCTTTTATCGCCCGGTTTAGTTCGTCTTTCGTGGTGTTTTTATCTAATTCCAAATTAAGAACTACTAAAGAGCCATTAGGTACGGGAACACGGATGGCGTTGGAAGTCAGTTTTCCTGCCAATGACGGGAGTGCTTTTGCAACTGCAGCGCCGGCTCCGGTTTCTGTGATTACCATATTAAGAGCAGCAGCGCGACCTCTTCTGTATTTTTTGTGCATATTGTCCACCAAATTTTGATCATTGGTGTATGCGTGAATTGTTTCCAAATGTCCGCGAGAGATGCCATAAGAATCTTCCATAACTTTTAGAATGGGAGTGATGGCATTTGTAGTACAAGAAGCGGCAGAGAAAATAGCTACCGTATTTGGATTATATTCCAAGTGATTCACGCCGTGAACGATATTCGGAACGCCTTTTCCGGGAGCAGTCAACAATACTTTGGAAGCACCTTTGGCACTCAAATGACGCTTTAAAGCTTCATCATCTCTGAAAGCTCCGGTATTGTCAATTACCAAGGCGTCATTGATTCCGTATTGGGTATAATCTATTTCCTCAGGACTATTGGCGGAAATAATATGCACTTCGGTTCCGTTTATAATTAAACTTTTCTTTTCAACATCCACACGAACGATTCCCGGGAAATCACCGTGTACGGAATCGTGCTGTAATAAACTGGCTCTTTTGTTAAGAACGTTTTCATCAATATTTCCACGGACGACAATCGCGCGTAAACGCAATTGATTTCCTTTTCCTGTTTTTGACATTAACTCACGCGCCAACAAACGACCGATACGTCCAAAACCGTATAAAACTACATCTTTAGGAACGATAGCTTTGGATTCTTTTGCTGTTTTTAGTTTGTCAGACACAAACGACAGTGCATTTGAATACTTGTCGTCTTCTAATTGAAACTCATAAGTCAATCTTCCGATATCCAATTTTGCCGGCGGCAGATCTAAAGTTTTAATCGCTTGAGCAATTTCAACAGAGTCGAAAACTGAAATAGGTTTTTCTACAAATTCGGCAGCATATTCGTGAAGTGCAAGAATTTCACTAACACTGCGATCGATTAATTGATTCCGGAAAAGAACTAATTCAATTGACTTGTCATACCATAAATCACTTAGGATTTTAATGAATTCAACCCCGGCTTTACGTCGGTCGGTTTGGAAAGAAAGCTCTTTTGTGTAAACGTCATCAGAACGCATAATAAATATTTTTTTAGAATCTGAATTAAAATATCAGAGATAGTTGAAAATTGAGCGCAAAAGTAATGAATTTATTAAACTATCGGAAATTAATAGGAGAGATATAAAACTGTATCTCAAAAATCTATAGAAAGTGAATATTCAATATTTTCTCGGTTGGTTATAATTAAATAAAAAACTGCCTCATTATAGAACAGGCAGTTTATTGTTATGATAAAATAGAAGTATCATTTATCGAAAAATAAATGTATTTGTTTTTCCTTGTTGATCGACAAAAGTCATCTTAATCGGGTTTCGGTATTTTTTGTTGTTCATTATTCTATCTACATCTCCAATATTATTTACCACTTCATCATTTAAATGGGTAATCACAATTCCTTCCAAATTATATTGGGAAATTTCAGGGGTCAATGCGCGAGTAACCAGAACTCCGTGAGCAATGTTTTTTGATTTTAATTCTTCGGGATTTAAGTTTTTGACTTCAATTCCCAACTCATTAATGGTCGTTGTTTCTAATTTGGAAAGTTTAACCTTGAAATCTCTTTCTTTGCCGTTTCGTAGAACGGTTACATTTATAATATCATCCGGTCTTTTCGAGCCTAAATATCCGGACATATCTGCATATTGATTAATCCGGATTCCATCAATATTTTTTATAATGTCACCCTTTTTAAGCCCGGCTTTATCTGCACCGCTTCCTTGTTCCACATCGCCAACGAACACGCCTTGAGTTTCGGTAATGCCATAATGTTTAATTAATTCAGGATTTAAACTTCCCACTCGGATTCCCAATATTCCGCGTTGTACATTTCCATATTCGAGAATGTCTTCGATTACTTTCCGTGCGTTGTTAGAAGGAACTGCAAAAGCATAACCCACGTAACTTCCGGTTTCGGAGGTAATGGCAGTATTAATTCCGATTAATTCGCCACGTGTATTTACTAAAGCACCACCGCTGTTTCCACGGTTTACTGCGGCATCGGTTTGAATAAATGACAGTGGACTCCCTTCAAATTGAGGAAGATTTCTTGCTTTGGCACTGATGATTCCGGCTGTAACGGTAGAAGTCAAATTAAATGGATTTCCAACGGCAAGTACCCATTCGCCCACTTTTACGGCATCAGAATCTCCGAATGGCAAATAAGGAAATTCACCTTCTTCTTCAATTTTTAGCAATGCTATGTCTGTAGCAGGATCAGTACCGACTACTTTGGCAGTATAGGTTCTGTTGTCATTTAAAGTTATTTCCAATGAAGAAGCATTTGCTATTACGTGGTTGTTGGTCACAATATATCCGTCCGGAGAAACAATGACTCCACTTCCGCTACCTACCATCGCACGAGGACGTCCGCCACCCTGAAAAAACTCAAAAATGTTGGTAGGTTGATGACTTACGGTAATGTTTTTAACGTGAACGACTGCATGGACGGTCATTTCTGCAGCTTGTGTAAAATCGGTGTTCATTTCGGCTGCGCTACCGGTAAAATTAGTCTGGACAAAGGGAGTTGTATCTTCCACGGTTATGGAAGAACTTAAAGAATCGGTTTCATTGTTTTCTAAATACTTATATCCGCCCAAAGTGAGCATTCCTGAGAGGAGTGCAACTAAAAATAATTGAAATTTTTGCTTCATAATCTCATTTTTTTAAAATGTTATTTTAAACCGTTTTGATGAAAAATATACAAATTCTTTTCAAGAATAGAAAAATCTATGCCAGAGGATGTTGTTTAACAACCCTTTAACGTGCGAAATATTATATGAAGTCTGAATAAATTAATTTTTTTGTTACATTCTAAGGCTATAAAGACGTGTCTAATAAAAAATATCCTGTTTTATTTTTATTAAAACAGGATATTTCAATGTGATTTTTTAAATTTATTGATCAACCAATACCCAATCTCCTTTCTCTAACAATGGAATTGCTTGTTTGTATTTCATTGTTTTATTTTCGCCGTTAAGTACATTTTTGATAGTAACTCTATCATTCCGTCCGATTTTGGGTTGTTCCCGAACAATGGTTTCAGTTACTTGCTGCTGCTGAGGTTGTGTGTTTCCGGCAGCTCTTGCTTGCGCAGCCCGTTCATCCATATTTGGAATTTCATCTTTTTGCTCGCTCAAGTTTTCTTTGCGTCGCTGTTCGCGTGCTTCTCGGATTTGTTCCTGATCTTGTTGTGGCAATTCTCCTTTGAATAAAAAGGAAATTACATCTTTATTCACTTTGTCAATCATCGATTTAAAAAGTTCAAATGCTTCAAATTTATAAATTAGCAAAGGATCTTTTTGTTCGTGAACAGCAAGCTGAACCGATTGTTTCAACTCATCCATTTTACGGAGGTGGGTTTTCCACGCATCGTCAATAATTGCCAAGGAAATATTTTTTTCGAAATCTAAGATTAATTGTTTTCCTTCAGTTTCATAAGCTTTTTCTAAATCGGTTGCAACGTTTAATGTTTTGATGCCGTCAGTAAACGGTACCAAAATGCGCTTGTATTTGTCTTTTTGCGTTTCATAAACTTGCCTGATGACAGGATATGCAATTTCAGCATTTCGCATCATCTTATTGTGATAAGCTTCATAAGCAGCTTTATAGACTTTTCCGGCAATTTCCTGGATGTCTTTTTTCTCAAATTCCTGTTGGGTAATCGGAGAACTCATTGAAAAATAGCGAATCAATTCAAATTCGAAATTACTGAAATCTTGGGTTGCTTTGTTGGTTTCGGTAATAACTTCGGCTGTATCGTAAATCATATTTGCGATATCCACACGAAGACGATCTCCGAAGAGTGCGTGATAACGTCTTTTGTACACAACTTCACGTTGTGCATTCATCACATCGTCATATTCCAATAGTCTTTTTCGGATTCCGAAGTTGTTTTCTTCTACTTTTTTCTGTGCACGTTCGATGGATTTGGAAATCATGCTGTGTTGAATCACTTCGCCTTCTTTTAATCCAAGTCGGTCCATCATTTTGGAGATTCGTTCACTTCCGAATAAACGCATCAAATTGTCTTCCAATGAAACGTAAAATTGTGAACTTCCCGGATCTCCCTGACGTCCGCTTCGTCCGCGTAGCTGTCTGTCCACACGTCGGGAATCGTGTCTTTCTGTTCCAATGATGGCAAGTCCGCCGGCAGCTTTTACCTCATCGCTGAGTTTAATATCCGTCCCACGCCCTGCCATATTGGTCGCAATTGTAACAACTCCGCTTTTTCCGGCTTCCGCTACAATTTCTGCTTCTCTTTTGTGAAGTTTTGCGTTTAATACATTGTGTTTGATATTTCGGATACTCAACATACGGCTGAGCAATTCTGAAATTTCCACCGAAGTGGTACCGATTAAAACAGGGCGTCCGGCGTTGGATAAAGCTGCAACTTCCTCGATAACGGCATTGTATTTTTCTCTTTTTGTTTTGTAAATTTTGTCTTCTCTGTCGTCTCTCGCAATCGGGCGGTTAGTAGGGATTTCAACAACATCCAACTTGTAGATTTCCCACAATTCTCCGGCTTCGGTAATTGCCGTACCGGTCATCCCTGAAAGCTTGCGATACATTCTAAAGTAGTTCTGAAGTGTAACGGTAGCAAAGGTTTGAGTTGCGGCTTCAATTTTTACATTTTCCTTGGCTTCGATGGCTTGGTGAAGTCCGTCACTGTACCGACGCCCGTCCATAATACGTCCGGTTTGTTCATCCACAATCATTACCTTGTTGTCGATGACAACGTATTGGTCGTCTTTCTCAAAAAGCGTATAAGCTTTTAAAAGCTGGTTCATCGTGTGAATTCGTTCGCTTTTGATAGAAAAATCTCTGAAAAGTTCTTCTTTTAGTTTGGCTTTTTCTTCTGTGGAGATGTCTTGTTTTTCAATTTGAGCGATTTCCGTACCCATTTCCGGCATAATAAAAAAATCGGGATCGCCTTCTCCTGAAAGATAATCTACACCTTTGTCGGTCAGTTCAATCTGATTGTTTTTCTCGTCGATGACAAAATAAAGTTCGGCATCAACTTTCGGCATCTCGCGATTGTTGTCGCTCATATAGTGATTCTCGGTTTTTTGGAGAATCTGACGAACACCTTCTTCCGATAAAAATTTAATTAAAGCTTTGTTTTTAGGAAGTCCGCGATAGACTCTCAACAATTGGAAGCCGCCTTCTTTTTCATCTCCTTCTTTAATCAGGCGTTTTGCTTCTGCCAATACACCTGTCAGATAACGTCTTTGGACATCGACAATATTTTGAATTTTAGGCTTTAGCTCATTGAATTCGTGTCGGTCTCCTTGTGGAACGGGCCCTGAAATAATCAGCGGCGTACGGGCATCGTCTATCAAAACCGAATCCACCTCATCCACGATGGCGTAATGATGCGGCCGTTGAACCAAATCATCGGGAGAGTGTGCCATGTTGTCACGAAGGTAATCAAAACCAAATTCGTTATTGGTTCCATAAGTAATGTCGGCCATATAAGCTTTCCTTCGCGACGCAGAATTGGGTTGGTGATTGTCTATACAATCCACAGTCATTCCGTGAAATTGAAAAAGCGGAGCCATCCAAGTGCTGTCGCGTCTTGCCAAGTAATCGTTGACTGTTACGAGGTGCACGCCGTTTTTTGCCAATGCGTTAAGGTATAACGGAAGCGTGGCAACCAATGTTTTTCCTTCCCCTGTCATCATTTCCGCAACTTTTCCCTGATGTAGTGCAATTCCACCAATCAACTGTACGTCGTAATGAATCATATCCCACGTAATCGGTTTTCCGGCAGCATCCCAGGAATTTTTCCAGATTGCTTTGTCGTCATTCAGTTCTACATAATCTTTGGCGGCTGAAATTTCTCGGTCAAAGGCATTTGCAGTAACTGTGATTGTTGAGTTTTCTTTAAACCGTCTTGCTGTTTCTTTCATCACAGCAAAAGCTTCAGGAAGAATGCGATTTAGAGTTTCTTTTTCAACTTCATAACTCTGATCTTTTAACCGGTCGATTTCATTGTAAATTTCTTCTTTTCGGTCGATATCTTCTTCGTGTTTAGACTTTTCTTCCAAATCGTCTATTTGTTTTTGAATAGCTGCTTTGGCGTTTGTAATCTCTTGTCTGAAATAATCGGATTTCGCTCTTAATTCATCGTGGGAGAGTTTTTGTAAGTCGGATTCGTGCTTCTTTATTTCGTTTACCAAGGGTTGTATGGTTCCGATATCTTTCTTCGCCTTATCACCTACAAATACTTTTAATATACTGTCTAAAAATCCCATAGTACTGTTTTTTTATGCTGATTCTTTGTAAATCAGCGCGCATTTTCTGCTTTTTATTGTCGTTGTGAACGATGCAAATATAATGATTGTCCGTTGTTGTTTTTTATAAAATAAGCTCAAAATAAAAAAGTCTCTTTGGATGCAAGAGACTTTTATTTTTCAATGTTTGTAGAAATTAATATTCATCTTCATTCCAAAGAAAATCATCATCTGTTGGATAATCTGACCAAATCTCTTCAATCGAATCGTAGGAATCTCCTTCGTCTTCAATGGATTGAAGATTTTCTACTACTTCTAACGGTGCACCAGTACGAATGGCATAATCAATTAATTCGTCTTTAGTAGCCGGCCAGGGCGCATCGCTTAAATATGATGCCAATTCTAAAGTCCAATACATAGCGAATACGTTTTTATGTTTTTGCAAAAATAGATTTTAAACTGATAAAACCAAGCAAAATACAATTAATTATAAGCTTTATTTTAAAGAACATTTTAAAATTTTAGTAAAAAAATCTAAGGTTGTTCCAGCTTGTCGGGAATCCATTTAATTTCTTCTGCTGCGGTGTCTATTGACAATTTCCGTGCCAGCACAAATAAATAATCAGACAATCTATTCAAGTATTTAATTACCATCGGATCGACTTCATTTTGCTCGGACAATGCTGTTGCACGACGTTCTGCCCGACGACATATAGTGCGGGCAATATGACAAGATGACACCAGTGGCGAGCCGCCCGGTAAAATAAAATGTGTAATAGGAGGGAGGCTGTCATTCATCCGATCCATTTCATCTTCCAAAAGTTTGATTTTTTCCTCATTGACTTTTTCAATGTTTAA
>CAZWVT010000017.1:0-16407 GCA_964636665.1 uncultured Flavobacteriaceae bacterium | reverse complement strand
TCTCCGGTCTTAGTGTATATTTTCATAGGTTATCAGTTTATGGAATTTGTAAAAAGGTTTATGCAACCGATGTTATGATTTTAAACCTGATAAAATAAGGAATGTATCGGAAAAATCCAACGGTTTTAAATAAAGTTCTTTTTAGCTTTTTTGTTCCTTGTTGAAATAAACCAAGTAATAATACATCTGACGTTCTTCGTCCCATCCTTTTTCAACAAATTTTTCTGCACTTTCCGGATTGATGAAATCGAGTTTTATCTGAATGTTCGTATCTAAATTGATGGTGCTTTTTATCTTTTTTCGCGCTGAAGAAACCGCTGTGTTATCAATTGGGAAAGTAGTCAAGTCTTCAATTTTATATTTGGGACCTTTTTCTGTTTTGTAATGTTTAAATTCCGGAATCAATTCGGGATTGTCCATCACTTCATTTAAAAATGCAGATTCTTCAAACGTATCGTTTTTAGCAAAGTGATTTACCGCCCGATTGAGAAACATAACTTCTTCTTTTTTGTCTTCGGCGGGCAATACTACGTCTTTTGCAAAATCTTGACAGAATTTGATGTATTTTTTGGTAAAATAAATATCGTCTGTAAGTGCTTCTACACCCAGAAAATTTTCCAACCAATACCGTGTGTCATAACGATTGCTGTCCACCGATAAAATTTTATATCCGTTCTCCTTTTCGGTATTGATGATGAGGGCGCCTTTATCGAGTTTGTTGAGATTCACGCCTTGCTGTAAAATCATATTCAATCGGTCGTTATCTTCTGAAAATTGAAGAAAATCTTGTTTGATTTCACTTTTAAAAATTCCAATCGCATCTGTTTTTTCATTGTCGATAATGACATTTTCAATATAAGTCACATACAATTCTCCATTTTTAATATGCGGATGGTCAGATTGTTCGTAAAGATGCTTGGCAATTTTTTGGCTTATTTCATGTTGTGAAGATGGATTGTTGAAAATTTCGGTAACTAAATTGTTTAGTTCGTGAAATTCCAAATCTGCTTCATGGGAAAAGTGAAGGTAATTCTCTTCTTTTTCGCGGAATGGTTTAAAGAAATACTCCTTTAAAAGCGGAAGAATCTCATCGTTTATTTTTTCAGGTGTTGAAGACAAAAAAAGTCCTTCATTTCTGTTTTTATTTCCGATTCTGTGAATTGAAAGCAAGGCAATGTGTGCCGAATATAGATTGAGCATTTAATTTCTGGGATATTTTTTAAGTGAATGGTATTTTAAATTAAGTGTGGACGAGAAAAATCAATTCCAATTTTCACCAAATCCAAGGCTGTCGTAATCCTCCGGATCTAAGTCAAAATCTTCGTCGAAAAAGTTGTCTTCTTCGTCATCATCGGATTCAATTTTTTCTGAACGAAATTCTTTTTCCGGTGCGGAATCTGGTACTTGACCTTGAGCAAACATCACATTCGGATAAGTACGTCCTTCTTCGCGTTCTGCGATTTCAGCAAGTTCTATCATAAAAGTCCACATGTTCATAAAATCATAAACATAGAGCAATCGAGGTTCCTCTTTGGAAACGATATCTTCAATCAGGGTTTCACTCATCGTGCGATTTTCTCCGGGAATATCGCCTACATCGAAAAGAGAAATTTCATCTTCTTCTTCCCAAAATTCATTGGTTGTGTAAAAAGAAGCCATTTCATGACCGTCAAACCCAAAAGACTGTATGATGACATCGTGGAATTCTTCTAAATCTGAATTGGATGCTATTTCTATATCTCTGAATACGTCTTCTTCGACATCAAGCATAATTCTAAAGCGATAAATCATGTGGTTTTATTTTAGATAAATAAAGATACAAAGATAAATAAAAACTGTCGGGATTGTAGAAAATCGAACCAAAAGATATTTATAAAACACTTTATATTACAGATTTTATAGTCTGAAAATCAGCTTTTTATGTGTTATTTTGTAAACCTGTTCAAAACAAAAGTCATGTTGGCAAGAAGGAAAAATGCAAATACCTGATGCAATACGCCCAAGGTCAAAGGAACTTGGTAAAGCAATGTGAATACGCCCAAGAGAAATTGACAGAAAACCAGAACTATAAGCATATTCAATCCGT
Source organism: uncultured Flavobacteriaceae bacterium (assembly GCA_964636665.1). Classification (GTDB taxonomy): domain Bacteria; phylum Bacteroidota; class Bacteroidia; order Flavobacteriales; family Flavobacteriaceae; genus JAAYLC01. The sequence goes on along the minus strand of CAZWVT010000017.1, from coordinate 14,321 downwards.
TTTTTTGTGAAACGGTAAGCGCAAGTTTTCTGCCTCTGAACCAGATATAAGCGATAAAAGCCACCACTATATAAGCTAAATATCTGTGGACAAATTGCACACCGCTTTTTCCTTCAAAAAAGTTTAGCCATACGGGACTCAGCTCACTGTAAACAGTTTCGTGAATCAATTTTCCTTCGCTCATCAGCGGCCAGAAATTGTGGATAAGCCCGGCCCAAAGTCCTGCGACAAAAGCACCCCAAATAATCTGTATCAATAGAATTGCATAACCTACACGAATAAGATTTCGCATCGATTTATTGACCTGTCTTTTAACCGGATACCACAAATCCAAAGCAACCCAGAAAGTATAAGCAAAAGTGATAAACGCCATTCCCAAGTGCATTGCCAATCGATAATGGCTAACGCTCGGACGGTCAACCAGTCCGCTTTTAACCATAAACCAACCTAAAAATCCTTGGAATGCTCCCAGTCCAAAAAGGATGAGACATTTGTGAATTGTGGAGCGTGAAAGTTCTTTGCGAATCAAGAAATAGAGAAAAGGGACGATAAAAACAAAACCTAACAGCCTGCCTAAAAATCGGTGTAACCATTCCCAGAAGTAAATAAATTTAAAATCTTCCAGTTCAAAATGACTGTGCAGTTTCTGATATTCCGGAAATTGTTGATAAAATTCAAACTCTTCCTGCCATTGTTCTTCTGTCAGTGGCGGAATCATATCGGTAATTAATTTATAATCAGACATCGATAGTCCCGAGTTGGTCAATCGTGTAATTCCACCGACAACGACCATTATAAAAATCAAAAAGCAACCGGTCAATAACCAGTAAATAACTTTTTTGTTATCTTTTTTTGCCAATTTTTCAAATTTTGAACTGTTATTTAATTTTTTGCTGAAGCCCTAATTCCTGTCCTTTTTGGAGCATAAATATTTTGGCTTCTTCGTAATCGTTGGAAATTTCTCCTTCTAAAATTGCTTCTTTGATGGCATCTTTTATCATTCCCACTTCGCGGGAAGGAGTGATTCCAAAAGTTTCCATAATCTCTTCTCCTGAAACGGGAGGTTGGAAATTTCGAATGCGGTCGCGTTCTTCAACTTCAATTATTTTTTTGCGAACCAATTCAAAATTATGGTGGTATTTTTTAAATTTTTTCGGATTCTTGGTTGTGATATCCGCTTCACATAAGGTCATCAAGTCATCAACATATTCTCCGGCATCAAAAATCAAACGGCGAATGGCACTGTCAGTAACTTCTTCTGAAGAAAGTCCGACAGGTCGCGAACTCATCAACACCATTTTTTGGACAAATTTCATTTTGTCATTTAAAGGCATCCGCAACCGTTTAAAAATTTTGTACACCATTTTTGCGCCGACAAATTCGTGACCGTGAAAAGTCCATCCAATTTTTTTATCAAATCGTTTTGTTGGCGCTTTCCCGATGTCGTGAAGCAACGCTGCCCAACGCAACCAAAGATTGTCCGTAACTTTTGAAATATTATCCACCACTTCCAGCGTATGCCAGAAATTGTCTTTGTGTCGTTGGCCTTCTTTTTCGTCAATGCCGCACAAAGCTGTTAGTTCGGGTAAAATGTATTTTAATAAATTGGTTTTGAACAATAACGAAAATCCTTTGGAAGGGACATCCGCTATGAGAATTTTATTCAATTCATCCACAATGCGTTCATTGGAAATTATTTTGATCCGTGATGAATTGCGTTTAATGGCATCTAAGGTTTCTGCTTCGATTTTAAAATCCAATTGTGTGGCAAAACGAATCGCGCGCATCATTCGCAAAGGGTCGTCACTAAACGTAATGTCCGGATTTAAAGGGGTGCGGATGATGCGGTTTTCCAAATCTTGAACCCCGTTAAACGGGTCGAGAAGCACACCGAATTTATTTTTATCTAAATTTAATGCCAGTGCGTTAATGGTAAAATCCCTCCGGTTTTGGTCATCTTCCAGTGTTCCTTCAGTCACTTTGGGATTGCGACTTTCTTTAATATAAGATTCTTTTCGTGCCCCTACAAATTCGATTTCAATTCCGCCACTTCGCAACATCGCCGTTCCGTAATTTTTAAAAACGCTTACTTTGGGATTTCCGGGAAGCAAACGTGAAGTTTCTTTTGCCAAATCGATTCCGCTTCCGACGGCAACGATATCAATATCTTTCAATTCTCCGCGTTGCAGCAAATAATCACGGACAAAACCACCAATTACATACGATTCAACCCCAAGATTGGCGGCAGCTTGAGAAAGTACGCGAAAAATAGGATTATCTAATGCAGACGGATAGGATGTTACAGACATTTTTTTTCTTTCTACTGAATTTCCATTTTGATATAAAAAATCCGATTGACTCAAAAATTAAGTTCGAATCACTTTTACTTCGCCGTTGTTTCTCAATTTGATGATGGTCGATGGCGAACCGGATTTTTTTTTGCGGTGCAAATTTACAACATAGTCAACCCCTTCCAAAATATTACGGTCTATTTCATCAAAGGAATTTGGCGTTGGTTGTCCGCTGAGATTGGCTGAAGTTGAAACAATCGGTTTTCGGAGCATTCGAATAAGTTTTATGCAAAATTCATCGTCAGGAATTCGAATTCCAAGAGAATTGTCCGGCGCAATTAAATTATTGGCAATATTTTTCGGGTGGTCGTAAATAATGGTGGTAGGTTTATTTGAATAAGCTAAAATATCATAAGCGGCAGCAGGAACTGTTTCTACATAATTTGCTAACATGCGCTCGTCGCTTACCAAACAAATCATGGATTTGCTGTCGGCTCTTTTTTTTAAATCGTATATTTTTAGAACAGCAGCAGCATTTGTAGCATCACATCCGATTCCCCAAACGGTATCGGTAGGATAGAGGATGATTCCACCGGATTTTATGATGGCTGCAGCTTGTTGAACTTCTCGGTTCATAATAATGATTTATACACTTCAATATATTCGCGTGCAGCTTTTTCCCAAGAAAATGAAAGTGCCTGACGGGTGAGTTCTTTTTGGTAAGTCGATTTGTCATTTTCAAAAGTTTTCAATCCTTTTCGGAGTACATCTGCCATTTGTTTGGGATTGAACGTGTCCCAATAAAAAGCATGCGTTCCGCCGATTTCAGGAAGGGAAGTGGTATTGGCAAGAAAAACTGGAGTGCCAAATCGCATGGCTTCAATCGGAGGCAGTCCAAAACCTTCGCGTAAAGACGGAAACACAAATGCCGTACAGTTTTTTAAGTGATATTGTTTTTCTTTTTCTGAAATGCGACCAACGAGAAACACCCGGTTTTGTAAATTTAATTCAGAAATTTTGTTTTGAACCACTTCGCCGTAAGGTCGTTTGTTATTCCCGGCGATGATAAGTTTCATATCTTTCAGATGTTCCATCATTTCTGCCAAAAGATGAAAATTTTTGCGTTCAAGAAAATCACCAATTGTAAAAAGATAGGGTTCTGAAATAGAAGTTTCCGGTTTATAATTAGTCAAATCGAACAGTTTTTCTGTCGGATTTCCATTGTAAATAACATACTCAGGGATTTTTGGAACTTTAAAATATTGATGCGTCGATTTTTTGGCAAATTCCGAAATATAGGTAATTGCAGAAGCACGGTTTAATTTATCGATAAACATTTGATTTCTCGGGTGGTTTAAATCCGAGGAAACTTCATCAATAAAATTTACGTCATGAACAGTTAAAACATAAGGCAAATCGTGATAAGGTTCAATTTTGGTATTTTGATTTAGCGAATGCCACAAGTCGTATTTTTTACGGACATAGCCCCATTTGTAGCGTCGAAACCCGAAATATTTTTTGTATTTAAAAAAGTCGCCAAATTCTTTTTTCAGTTCCGGCATTTTATTGTCGTGGATAACAAATTTTATTCCTTCGGGATTGACCTTTTTTATAGCGCGCAGCAAATGTGCGTTGAACTGACCAAAACCGCTGTAATGGTTTTTGATGTTGTGGGTTTCCAGGAAAACTGTTTTCATATCAATCGATTTTTCGATAAAGCAACCAAAGGTTTAAATACCGTTTGTACACTGTAAAAGCATTGATGTAAGCGAGAATAAACCCTTCTTTTCCGTCTAAAATTCCCAAGCGGATTAGGTATTGGTACCAAAATCTGTAAAACGGACGAAAAAAGAAGTGGTATAAATTGGGTCTTTTGCCTTTGTTGTAAAGCATTTGAGCTTGTAATGCGCTGTATTGATGCAGCTTGCTCGTGTAATGGTCAAAAGATTTATAAGTGTAATGAGGCGAGGCATTTTTTAATTTGGCCGTAGGTCCTTGTGTGATGATTAATTCGTGAACCAGATTGTCGTTGTATCTGCAGTAATTTTTATTAAACAACCGAATTACATAATCCGTTTGAAATCCGCTGAATCTTATTTTTTTGCCCATAAAATGATATTTCCTTTTGACGAAATAAGCATTTTTTTTAGGGTTTTTGACGGTGGCTACAATTTCATCTGCCAGAGGTTTGGTAATTTCTTCATCCAAATCAAAAAAGACGACCCAATCGTTTTTCGCAAGGGAAATGGCGTAGTTTTTTTGCATAGAAAAATTATCGAAAGCCCTTTGTATCACTTTTACATTTGGATACTTCTTTGCCCGTTCGATTGTTTTATCTGTGCTGAAAGAATCGACGAGAATAATTTCATCGGCAAACCACAAATCTTGGATGTACCTTTCAATATGCTCTTCTTCGTTAAGCGTTATAGCAAGTGCAGATATCTTTGGGACAGCCATACCTGTTCATAATTAATTTAGCGTAAAAATACATATTCTCCAAATTATAGAAGTACAGTAATTGCTGATTGTTAAACTATGAATAAGCATAAAGAAGGATTGGGTATAAAAATTCAAGAAATAAAGGAAATTTCATTCTCTAATAAAATCAATGAAGAATTGGTTGAAAACTTTGATGATGAGGAGGTTGAAATAAAACTGAGTTATGCGGTCAGAGGTGACTTTCAAAAAAGTGCAATTATTATTAGTGTAATTGTTCATTTTAATTCTTTGGATAAAATTAAATCAAAAGAGTTTTTAAAATTGGAAACCAGTACAATTTTTAATGTTCGTAACTTTTCGGATGATGATATTCGATTTATAGATGATAAGAAAGAAGTATTTATAAATGATGAATTGATGGAGGTCTTTCTCAATACGGCAATTGGCGCTACAAGAGGCATGTTGGCATACAAAATAGCAAGTTTGCCAATAAATATTTGTTTGCCATTGTTTGATATGGATGAATTAATTCCGAAAAACAAATCTCCAAAAAAAATCAAAGAAAGCCGGAAAGTAGTATGTCAAATTTTTGCCGACAAACAAATCACCGCATATTCCGATGCAAAAGAATCAACTTGACATACCGTTGGAAAACGCCATAAGCATCCAAAACTGCTACGGTAATTCCCGGGATGCCGTCTCGGAAACTGCCACGGATAACAACGGAATTAAACAAACGATATAACGGTCGGAAAAACAAATGAAAATAAGTGGTTTTCTTGTTTTTGGCATAAAGTTGCTCTGCTTGAAACCAAGCGTAATTTTCCTTTTTTTGAATGTAATGATGCAATCCTTTATAGGTAAAATGCAGCATAAAATTCTTTAATTGCCCGATGTTGCCATCGACATTCAACTTTTCGTGAACGGAACCGGAAAAACTTGCTTTATCCCGTCGGACAAGGCGAATTACGTCGTCGTCGTGGTGATAGAGAAATCGATTCATAAAAAAATGCGGGAAGTTGATTTTATAACCTTCGTATTTCGGATTCTCAATCACTTCCAAAATTTCATTTTCCAAAGAATGTGTAATGCGTTCGTCCGCATCTAAAAACAAAACCCAATCTCCGGTAGCGTGTGAAAGTGCAAAATTCTTCTGATTGGAAAAGTTGTCAAATTTTCTTTGTAAAATCTTTGGAGTATATTTTCCTGCAATTTCAATGGTTTTATCGCTGCTGTAGGAATCAATTACAATAATTTCGTCTGCAAAAGTGACTGATTTTAACGCCGCTTCAATATAGTTTTCTTCATTATATGTCGGAATGATTACCGATAGTTTTGCCATGCTTGCAGTGCAATTGATTTAAAATTCGAAAGTACTTAATTTATTAATTATAGATATCGTCATAAATAACTTTATCTTTGAATTTTTGAATGAGAATATTTCATGATTGATACAACCATCATCATAAGCACCTACAATTCACCGGAATGGTTGGAAAAAGTTTTATGGGGATACGACAATCAAACGTATCGCGATTTTGAAGTCATTATTGCCGATGACGGTTCTACAAAAGAAACCGGAGAACTTATTGAGCGCATGCGCAACGAGGTTTTTTATCCGATTACGCAAGTTTGGCATGAAGACAACGGATTCCAAAAGTGCATCATTCTCAACAAGGCGATTGTCGCTTCCAACAGTCCGTATTTGATTATGACAGACGGCGATTGCATTCCACGGAAAAATTTTGTCGAAAATCACGTAAAATACAGAGAAGAAGGATATTTTCTTTCCGGAGGATATTTTATGCTTCCGATGGATATTTCGAAAAAAATCACCAAACAAGATATTTATACAGGACGTACTTTTCAAGTGGATTGGTTGCAGGAAAACGGTCTTCAATCTTCATTTAAAAACAACAAATTAAAATCGGGTTTGCTCAAATCGAAGGTTTTGAATATGATTACGCCCACCACACCGAGTTGGAACGGACATAATTCGTCGGGTTGGAAAGAAGATATTTTGGCTGTAAACGGTTTTGACGAACGGATGCAATACGGCGGCGAAGACAGAGAATTGGGAGAACGATTAATCAACAGCGGCGTCAAGTCCAAGCAAATTCGTTATAGTGCCATCGTCCTTCATTTGGATCACCAACGAGGTTATGTGAAAGAAGAAATGATTGTAAGAAACAGAGAAATCCGTCGCATTACCGAACTTGAAAAAAGGAAATGGACACCTTACGGGATTGTAAAAAAAGAAAAACCGTAGGCGGGTTATATTATTTTAAATGGTGTTGTAAAAAAGGTTTTAGTTTTTTCAAAATCATTTCAGGCGTCAGTTTAAGGTATAATTCTTTTGGGTTCTTTTCTATTTTTCTTCTTTCTTCTACTGAAAAAGCAGCGAATAAATCAGGGTTTTCTTCCAATAAATGTATAGAATCGTGGGTAATTCCGTCTTCAAAACTATTCCAATGTTCTTTGCTGATATAAGGAGAATATACAGTAAATGTGGGTTTTTTTAATGCTTTTGCAATGTGGACACTTCCGCCTTCATTGGCAATCAGCATATCGCATTGATTCATCAACCGGATAAATCCGCGGATGGAATCTTCGTAAATCGTCGTGATTATTTGTTCTTTGTTGTCGCACATTTCATAAATCTTAATTGCTTCGGATTTTTGAAACGGGATGTAGTTAAATAAAATCGTGACCTGATAATTCGCGGTGATGTAATTTATAATTTTGACAATATATTCAAGCGGTAGTGATTTTTGAGCGGTACTGCCCAATATGCCCAACATAATGATAGGTCGTTTTACTTCCGAAAGCCCGGGATATTCTTTTTCTTCGGGTAACAGGAATAATTTAGGTTCGTAATCCAGAGATTTTAATTTAAAAACCGATTTAATCATTTTGATGCGGTCTTCAATGGCGCGTCCGTAGATAGAAGTACGTTTTTCCACAGCGGGAATAGGATGCGTATAAACGGGAAAGCGCATTTTTTTCTTTTTTGAACGTAATCCCACACGCACAGGAGCGCCGGAAAACAAGCAAATCAAACGACTTTGTAGTTTTCCGTACGGATCAAAAATGATGTCGTATTTTCGTCGTCTGATTTCCCAGATTGTCTGCAGCAGCACCGGAATTTTTTTTAGCTCTTTTTCTTTTACTTGAATGATGCGGTTGATGTTTGGATTGTTTTCTAAAACGCCCGAGGTGTAATCATAAACAAAAAATGAAATATGACTTTCCGGAAAAACCTTTTTCATATTGTTGGCGATGATTGAGGCAATCAGAACATCTCCGATTCTTTTATTTTGGATAATCAGAATTTTTTTCATTTAAAAATTGCGTTTTTAATTTACAGAAACCCTCGTTTTAATACTACCTTCGCAAAATAGGTTTTCCCAACTGAAAATAATGCTATGAAGGAAAATTTTGTCATCAATCCTGAATTTGCTTTTCTGGAGTCCAAACTTAAGCGTCTTTTACAAAATTTTGAAAAAGAAGGGAAAGTTTTAGACGACAGTGGCAGAAATATTATTAAAACACAAAGTTTTGATGCGTTGAATTTAAACATAAAAAAGTTTAAGACGCCTTCATTTATTCAATCTTTGATTTATCGTTATTTGAGAAAAAGCAAAGCCCGGCGTTCATATGAATATGCAGTAAAATTGCGTTCGTTGGGGATTTTAACGCCCGACCCCATCGCTTATAAAGAATGCATTTCCGTTGGATTGGAAGAAAGTTTTTATGTGAGTGAGCACATCGATTATGATTTTGATTTTCGAGTTTTGAATCACCAACCAAATTTTCCCGAACGTGAAAATATTTTACGACAGTTCACTGAATTTACTTATAAACTCCATGAAAACAACATCCATTTTCTGGATCATTCTCCGGGAAATACGCTGATAAAAAAGAAAACCGACGGGAATTACGAATTTTATCTGATTGATTTAAACCGTATGCGTTTTGAAGAAATGAGTTTCAATATGCGCATGAAAAACTTCCGCCGCTTATGGCTTTCAAAAACGATGATTCGGATTATAGCCGAAGAAAACGCCCGACTTTACGGCAAGCCTATTGAGGAAGTTCACAAAATCATGACTTATTACAGTCGCAGATTTCAAAAAAACAAAATTGCCAAAGCCCTTCGTCGTCGTCGAAAAATTCCTAATCAATCTTAAATCGCTACATCGTATTCTCTTAAAGCGTCATTAAGAGAGGTTTTCAAATTCGTTGATTCTTTTCTTTTTCCGATAATCAGCGCACAGGGAACTTGGTAACTTCCTGCGGGAAATTTTTTGGTATAGCTTCCCGGAATAACAACCGAACGCTCGGGAACATAACCTTTGATTTCAATGGGTTTTTCACCGGTTACATCAATAATTTTAGTGGATGCAGTCAAAACTACATTGGCGCCCAGAACGGCTTCTTTTTTAATTCGAACGCCTTCCACTACAATACATCTCGACCCGATAAAAGCGCCGTCTTCAACAATTACAGGAGCTGCTTGAAGTGGTTCCAAAACGCCACCGATTCCAACGCCACCGCTCAAATGAACATTTTTTCCGATTTGCGCACAACTTCCAACCGTCGCCCATGTGTCCACCATGGTTCCTTCATCAACATAAGCACCGATATTTACATAACTCGGCATCAGAATTACATTTTTGGAAATGTATGAACCATAACGTGCAACTGCATTGGGAACCACGCGGATGCCTTTGTCTTCATATCCGCTTTTTAAAGGGATTTTGTCGTGATATTCAAAAATACCGGCTTCCAGCGTTTTCATTTTTTGGATGGGGAAATAAAGCACGATTGCTTTTTTTACCCATTCGTTGATTTGCCAATTGCCGTCTTTTGAAGGTTCGGCACAGCGTAATTTTCCGTTGTCACAAAGATTTACGACCTCACGAATGGCTGCAATGGTTTCTTCATCTTCTATAAGCGTACGGTTTTCCCAAGCGCGTTCAATGAGTGTTCGAAGTTCGTTCATAGCAATTTTTTTGTACAAATATAAGGGGTCTGATTAATTTAAGGGCGCTTTGGGTTTTACTTATTTCGGAAACTGTTACTTTTGCGCTTGTTATGGGAAGAATAATGGCTATCGATTACGGGAAAAAACGAACGGGAATTGCCGTTTCCGATGAATTGCGGATGATTGCGTCCGGATTGACCACGGTAGCAACTTCTGAATTGTTTGCGTTTTTGGAAAATTATTTTAAAAAAGAAAACGTGGAAAGGCTCATCGTAGGCGAACCTACCCAAAAAGACGGAACGCCTTCCGATATCGAAGCTGAAATTCAAAAATTTTTAAAGGAGTTTGTCAAGAAATTCCCTAAAATTCCCGTGGAACGTGTCGATGAGCGCTATACCAGTAAAATGGCTTTTCAAACAATGATAGACAGCGGATTAAAGAAAAAACAGAGAAGAAATAAAGCGTTGGTCGATGAAATCAGTGCGACAATTATTTTGCAGCAATACCTGTATTAAAAGCAGAATTTCTGAATGTGATTTTACAGGAATGAATTTTGATAGAGTAATGAAAAACAAACATTTATGATATTACCGATACTGGCTTATGGCGATCCGGTGTTGCGGAGAGAAGCAAACGACATCGATAAGGATTATCCCAAACTGAATGATTTGATAAACGATATGTTCGAGACGATGTATGCCGCCAACGGAATAGGTCTGGCTGCTCCGCAAATAGGAAAATCGATTCGACTTTTTATTGTTGATGCCACTCCTTTTGCAGAAGACGAAGATTTGACCGAAGAAGAACGCAAAGAAGTAGAGAATTTCAAAAAAGTATTTGTCAATGCCCGAATCCTGGAAGAAGAAGGAACGGAATGGGCTTTTAACGAGGGGTGCTTGAGCATTCCCGACGTACGCGAAGATGTGTTCCGAAAACCGGAAATTGTCATTCGTTATTTGGATGAGAATTTTAAAGAACATACCGACAAATACAGCGGATTGATAGCTCGTGTAATTCAACACGAATACGACCATATCGAGGGAGTTTTATTTACCGATAAATTGTCTTCGCTAAAAAAGAAATTGATTAAAAGGAAATTAAACAATATCTCATCAGGAAAAATCAATGTGAACTACCGCATGCGTTTTCCTGAGTTAAAAAAGAAGCGATAAGAGTTTGAAAAATCAATCAAACCTTTGATATTTGTATCCAAGAAAATTGAAATTATGAGTTTAGATAAAGTGCTTGCCATATCCGGCAAACCCGGATTGTACAAACTAAAAAACCGCACTCGTAACGGTTTTTTGGCATCGTCTCTTTTAGATGGGAAAACCATTAATGTCGGCGGGCATCACAATGTGAGTCTGTTGTCGGAAATTGCTGTTTATACCCTTACAGAAGAAGTTCCGTTACGTGAAATTTTTAAATTAATTTCTGAAAAGGAATCCGGAAAAGAAACCATCAGCCACAAAGCGTCAAAAGATGAACTTGAAGAGTTTATGTTTACGATTCTTCCTGAATACGACGAAGACCGTGTGTATGCAAGCGATATTAAAAAAATCGTGCAGTGGTACAACATCCTGATTAAAAACGGACTGACAGATTTTTCTGAACCGGAAGAAGAATCGGCTGAAACTAAAACTGAAGAAACGCCCGTCAAAGAAACAAAAAAACCAAGTCCAAAAAAGGCGTCGGAAAAAACTACCCAGCCAACTGCCAAAGCTTCTTCGGCAAAAAAAGGCGGCGCTTCCCGAAGTGCATCTTCTAAAAAAGTATAAGCTTAAAATAAAATTTTATAAAATTTTCAAAAACCTCCCTTCTTTCATAAGATTGGGAGGTTTTTTATTTGCAAATCCTTCGTTCCTTGATTTATAAGTTATAGGAATCTTCTAAAGGAAAAGTTGCTTAATGGTCTTAATAACTAAAATTCTATATCAGAATACTACTATTTAGGTATTGAAATGCAAAAAACCGACTAATACATTTACAAAAACATTAAACAACTTAAATTTTTAGTGATTATGAGAAAAATTGTATTATTTATTGTTCTTTCAGTAGTTTGTGTGGGGTTTGTTTCGTGCAGTAATGATGATGACGACACCGCAACTTCTGGGAGTATCGTCGGAAGGTGGATTGCAAATTACGTCATTTTGGTTTATGAAGGTCAACGTTATGAAGTTCCTGCTGACGAATTATCCGATTGCGATAATTTCCTTGAATTTTTTGATGATGATACTGTGATTATAGAGTTACTATACGGAGTAAATTGTGAACATACTGAAATTTCCGAAGCTACTTGGATTCAGTCTGGAAATACAATTGTCGTATCCGATTTTGATCCTGCCGATCCCACTCGAACGAATACGTTGGAAGTAGTGGAGTTAACTCAAAGTTTATTAAAAATAAGAGACTTGGATGAGATTGCTAATCTGGAGGAAGATGATTATGAGGATATTATAAGGGTTTTTAAAAGACTGTAGTCTTTTATCATAGTTAAATTTCATTATTAAGCACACGATAAAAAATTTAAACAATTAATATTCAAGCGGTTGCTGTTTGATATAAATATTTTTGACAAATAATCCAATCCGTACTTAAAGATACGTATCTTCGTTAGCTGAGCTGATATTCTCTTTTAAAGGCATTAGTTGTAAATAATCCTTTAATATACTGAATGTTAGCTTTTTAAAAATTTAAAAGAGCTTTTTTCACTGATTTTTAATCAATTGTGTTTTTTGTCGTGTGCTAAAAAATTTATATAGAAAACCAGCAGATAATTCGATTTATAAATACGGCTTTTAACGGCATTCGGAAAATTCAAATGGATTTTTCAGAAGTTTCAGTGCTTTTGCTAAATTAGTTGCTTAATCTTGTTACAACTTATTGCCAAGCTATCACCTACCAACTAAAACACCAAAGAAAAACAATGAAACATAATTTCATAAAATTATTTATCGGACTTCTCTTATTTGGATGCAACGAGAAAATCTCCACTCAAAATGACGTTCAAGACATACAGGCACAGCAACATGAAAAAGTAAACCATTTAAAAGCTTTTGCCAAAGCCTATGGCTATGTAAAATACTTTCATCCAAGTGATGAAGCTTCCGAAATAGATTGGAATAGATTTGCAGCCTATGGCGCCAACGAAATTTTAAAATCTAACAATACAAACGAAGTAATAGCCACCCTAAACAACCTATTTAAGCCTATTGCACCCAGTGTTGTATTTTCCAATACAAAGCAGGATTATGATATGTCGACAATTACACCCAATATTGTTACTGACTACAAACCAACTTATTGGCAACATTTAGGTGTTTCAAAAGATATGAATATGCAAGGTGGACCTTATATGAGTGTAAGGGTTAATAGAGATACTGAAGTCGATGAGTCAGCCGGTTTTGGAAATTTGTCGGCGTCTATAAATGCTCCAAAATATAAAGGTAAGGAGATAAAATATAGTGGATGGGTAAAACTTAAAAAAGAATCTAAGGGGACGGGACATTTATGGATGAGAGTTGATAAGAGTGATAAGACACTTGGGTTTTTTGAAAATATGGATGCTAATCCAATCAAAAGCAATGAATGGAAACAATATGAAATTGTCGGAAAAATAGATGATTTAGCATCTGGAATTTATTTTGGAACTTTTATAAAAGGGAAAGGCACTTTGTTTATTGATGACGTACGTCTTCATTATAAAGAGAACGATGAATGGATAGAAATACCAATATTGAACAGCGACTTTGAAGCCCAAACGCTTGGTCAAAGAAATGAACAATCAGATTGGACAGGCAATAGTATCGGATATTCCTATACATTATCAACTACCGAAAGCAAGGAAGGCAAACAGAGTGCTGTAATAGCTTATGAAGGAAAGATTAAACGAGTTGAAGGAACAGCTCTTTTTGATGCATATCCAACATTTGGTGAACTTATAGAAAAAGAAATAGGAGATGGAATTTTTTGTCAAATACCTTTAAATTTATACGCCAATAATGAAAACACTTATCCAAAAAGCACAGGTTTAAATGTTTTGAATAAAAGCGTAAACAATTATGATGAAAGCAGAAACAATGTCTTTGTTTACTTAGGAAATGTTATAAACACCTACAATGTTTTTCAACATTTTTATCCCTACTTTAATGAAGTGGAAGTGGACTGGGATAAAGAATTGACAACGGCATTGCATAGGAGTTTTAATGACCGAACAGACTATGAACATTTGGTGACTTTACAAAAGTTTACGGCGCCATTAAAAGATGGGCATATTTATGTAAACGCGCCTAATAGCAAAGCGTATGTTCCCGCCATTAATTGGGAGTGGATTGAAGGAAAGTTGATTGTCACAAAAGTAAAAGATCAAACTTTAGAAATACAAGTTGGTGATGAAGTCACTAAGGTAAACGACCAATCTTCAGAAGATTATTTTAATGAAATAAATTCAAGAATATCAGCAGGCACAAAAGGGTGGTTAAATTATAGAGCGCAACTCATTAGTCTTTTAGGCGAAAAAGATAAAGAAGTGATTCTGGAAATTAATGGTGAAAATATAGTCTTAAATCGTGATAGTAAATATAATTATGATGAAATAGATATCG
>CAZWVT010000016.1:28072-33433 GCA_964636665.1 uncultured Flavobacteriaceae bacterium | reverse complement strand
ACGAATTCCTTGGCTTATTGTGATTACAGGAATATTTGTTCTCATAGGGCATTATGTAGATATTTACTTGTTAATAATGCCTTCGACGGTAGGAGCGCATTATTACTTTGGCATACCGGAAATTGGAGCTATTTTATTCTTCCTTGGTCTTTTCATACTTTTAGTAGGAATTGGATTAGGACAAACATCGCTCGATCCGGGGAATGATCCTTATATTAAAGAAAGTAAGAACTACCATTTTTAGTAAACTCGTATTAAAGAAGAAATAGAAGATGACTACATTTTTAGTAATTCTCGTTATCCTGTTATTTGGAGTGTCAGTATGGCAAATGAAAAGAATTTTTGAATTAGCCCGACAAAAACCGGTGGGTTATGCTGACATCGCAACAGATAAAGACAACAATAATCAAGGATATTTAATGGTAGGCTTTTTAGTCTTTCTTTACTTGTTGACAATTGTATGTTTTTATTTATGGTTTGATACCTTATTGCCGGAATCCGCATCAGAACACGGTTCGCAAATCGACAATTTGATGTTGATTACCATGATTTTAATATTTGTTGTAGGTATTCTCACACAAGCATTACTGCATTGGTTTGCTTTCATCTATCGCGGAAATAAAACACGTCAAGCTACTTTTTATGCAGATAATGACAAGCTTGAATTTATATGGACAATTATCCCTGTAATTACACTTGCCGGACTTATTATCTACGGTTTGTTTACTTGGACCGATATTATGAATGTCAATAAAGATGACGATCCGCTAATTGTTGAGGTTTATGCTTATCAATTTGGATGGAGAGCGCGATACGGCGGAAATGACAACACGCTTGGAGAAGCAAACGTCCGATTAATTGAAGGACAAAATACACTCGGTGTTGATATGTCAGATCCAAACAGTCAGGATGACAAAGTAGTTTCTGAATTGCATTTACCGGTTAACAGAAGAGTTTTGTTTAAAATTCGTTCTCAAGATGTACTCCACTCAGTTTATATGCCGCATTTTCGTGCACAGATGAATGCTGTTCCCGGAATGATTACACAGTTTGCATTTACACCGACCATCACCACCGAGGAGATGCGTCAAAAGCAATATGTTATCGACAAAGTGAATAACATTAATAACATTCGTCAGAGAGAAAGTGAAAAATTAATTGCCGCAGGCGATGAAGCTTTAGATCCGTATGAGTTTGACTACCTTCTCTTATGTAATAAAATTTGTGGTGTAAGCCACTATAATATGCAGATGAAAATTGTAGTCGAATCCGAAGAGGAATACATGTCATGGTTGGCAGAACAGCCAACTTTGGCAGAACAGTTGAATAAATAAATTTGAATTAATTAGGAATTAAGATATGTCAGCACAAGTAGTTAATACCTATGACGATCATCAAGAAGATCTGGAACACACTAAAGAAACTTTTATCACGAAATATATCTTTAGTACAGATCATAAAATGATTTCGAAACAGTATATGATAACCGGTCTCATTATGGGAGCAATCGGTTTATTTATGTCTGTTTTATTTAGGCTGCAATTAGCCTGGCCGGATCATAAATTTACAGTTTATGAAATATTCTTAGGAAAATGGGGGCAAGATGGTGTGATGGATCCGAATATGTATTTGGCCTTGGTAACCATTCACGGAACAATAATGGTATTCTTCGTTCTCACTGCTGGATTGAGCGGAACTTTTAGTAACCTACTTATTCCGTTACAAATCGGTTCGCGCGATATGGCATCCGGATTTATGAATATGTTATCCTATTGGATGTTCTTTGTATCTGCAGTTATAATGGTAATTTCATTGTTTGTAGAAACCGGTCCTGCATCTGCCGGATGGACTATTTATCCGCCTTTAAGTGCATTGCCTCAAGCAATTCCAGGTTCTGGAGCAGGAATGACGTTGTGGCTTATTTCTTTAGCTATATTTATTGCCTCTTCTTTATTAGGGTCGTTAAACTTTATTGTAACGGTTCTGAATCTTAGAACAAAAGGAATGTCAATGACGCGTTTGCCATTAACTGTTTGGTCATTTCTCGTAACTGCAATTGTAGGTCTTGTTTCATTCCCGGTTCTTTTTTCTGCTGCGTTAATGTTGATTATGGATCGTAGCTTCGGAACATCATTTTTCCTTTCAGATATTTATATCGCCGGGGAAGTGTTGCATCATCAAGGAGGTTCTCCTGTATTGTTTGAGCACCTGTTCTGGTTCTTGGGACACCCGGAAGTTTATATTGTGATTTTGCCTGCGATGGGAATCGTTTCTGAAATTTTGGCTACCAATTCCCGAAAACCGATTTTCGGATATCGTGCGATGGTTGCATCCTTACTCGCTATTGCGTTCCTGTCGACAATTGTTTGGGGACACCATATGTTTGTATCAGGAATGAATCCGTTCCTTGGTTCCGTATTTACTTTTACAACCTTATTGATTGCAATCCCATCAGCAGTAAAATCATTTAACTGGATTACGACCATTTGGCGCGGAAATCTGCAAATGAACGTGGCGATGCTGTTTAGTATTGGATTTGTTTCAACATTTATTACTGGAGGACTTACCGGACTTATTGTAGGAGACAGCGCATTGGATATTAACGTTCACGACACCTACTTTGTAGTAGCGCATTTCCACTTGGTAATGGGAGTTTCAGCCGCTTATGGATTTATAGCCGGAGTTTATCATTGGTTCCCGAAAATGTTCTCAGGAAGATTGATGAACAAACAGTTAGGTTACATCCACTTCTGGATTACCGCTGTGGGAGCTTACGGAATTTTCTTCCCGATGCACTTTGTGGGACTTGCAGGATTACCGAGACGTTATTATACCAACAGCAGCTTCCCGTATTTTGATGACCTAGCGGATATCAACGTGGTAATGACAGTATTTGCTATTATTACTGTAGGAGCCCAAGCAATATTTGCATACAACTTCTTCTATTCTATATTTTATGGAAAAGTGGGACCGCAAAACCCTTGGAAAGCGACAACGTTGGAGTGGACTACAGGAATTAAACCAATCCACGGAAACTGGGAAGGACCAATTCCTCATGTTTACCGATGGGCTTATGATTACAGCAAACTAAATAAAGAAGGAACAGATTATGTAATTCCCGGACAAGACT
Source organism: uncultured Flavobacteriaceae bacterium (assembly GCA_964636665.1). Classification (GTDB taxonomy): domain Bacteria; phylum Bacteroidota; class Bacteroidia; order Flavobacteriales; family Flavobacteriaceae; genus JAAYLC01. Next base: position 30,303 of record CAZWVT010000016.1, on the reverse strand, counting down.
TTGTTCCGCAAACAGTTCCGCTGCAACCTGACGAAGACGAACTGAATCACTAATGTACAAGTTCAGTCTGATTTATTGAATGTTTTAATTATTACCATAGTACTTTCCCCCGAAGTGTAAATTATGCTCCGGGGGATTTTTTTATGAGCTTATTTTTTTAATTAGATACTTACTCAAAAAACCATTGCGACTAATATATTCGAACAGTTAATAAATAAAATTTTTGGATTTGACAGAAGAATATTTTAAGACAGTATAAGATAGAAGAATGTTGAAGGAATACGTATTATTATTATTATTATGTTTTAATCAAAAGTTTGTAAAACAATTAATTTTGACTTATATTTAACCTAAATTTCACGTTAAAATTTAAAGTATAATACCATGGTAAATACTTGTGGAACCTCAATAGGTTCTAAAGAATATGTCTTAGATAAAATTCTTCGGAGATAATCAAAAATTAGTTGATATATTAATAGAGCATAATGTTGATATTAATAAAGATTATCTTAATCAACTAGATACATTAAAAACGATGCCCGTGATGAACCAAAAGAAAGTAAGTGATTCACGAATTTATGAAATACCAATAAAAGATATGGATTTATAGGAATAATAATGGTACAGGTAATTTAAGTGTAAATCAAGTTTATCAAGTGATAGATGAATTAAATTTTACTTACGCTTCGAATACAAATATAAAATTTTATTTATTATGTGATATCGAAGAAATTAACAATGGAAGTTATGCCCATTATGCCCATAATTACTATGCAAATTTTTTTCTAAACAATCGAACACAAGGTGCTTTAAACGTTCACTTTGTAATTAGTTCGCTTCCTAATCCAAACCAGCAATGGAACGGCATTGCATATTTACCATGGCAAGATATTCCTTATTCTTCTGCTGTCTCTACTCTTGATAGAACTTTATCACAAATAGGCAGTACATTAGCACATGAAATTGGACATAATCTAGGACTAAGGCATACACATGATGTCGCAAGATCAAGTGAAGAATATAATGAAGATGCGAGAGATTGCTATCAAGAGGCTGTTAGTCGTTCCAAAAAACAAGGATTATTCTGTTTGAGTACGATAAATATTAGAAAATGTGAGATTAATGGTGACGAATTGTGTGATACAGAAGCTGATCCTGGAATAAGAAAGCCAGGAAAGCTAACATATTTATTTCCTAATAGTTGCGACTATAATCCTTCCATAGGAGGTGTAGATAATTGGGGAAATGTTTGGACACCAACAGTTTCAAATATTATGAGTTATGCGCCATCTTATTGCCGTACTTCTTTTTCTCCTTTGCAAGTAGCCAAAATGTATGGATATATTTCTGGCATTGATATAAATAACTCGACTTTAAATATTATAGGACCTAAAACCGTTTGTCACAATCAGATTGTTACTTACTCAATTTCGCCTGTTATAGGTGCAACAAATTATACGTGGTCAGTATCTGGAAGTATGAGTATTATTAGCGGGCAAGGCACAACAAGCATTCCGGTGCAAGTATATGGGAGTTCCGGGGGGGGAGATAAGTGTAACTCCTAATTGTGGAGACAAAACTATCAGACGATATATTATGAATGTAATAGATATTAAGATTGAAGGCTATAATCAAGCTTGTCCATTTTTTACTTATACCTATTCAGCTCCCATCGTAAATAATGGTGATTACTATTGGACTGTAACCAACGGCACAATTATTTCTGGACAAAACACTCACCAAATTCAACTTAAACTAAATCAAAATCCTTCAAATCAAACAAATTTAATGCTTACAGTTTCTAATGTTTGTACAACCCCAATATATGCATACAAAACGATTATCCATGGTAACCCACCTCCTCCCGAACAACAATGCTATTCACATAGAGAAGAATCAATTTTAGTAGATAAATTTATTACAGATAATAATCAAAAATTAATTGTATATCCTAATCCAGCCTCTTTTGTCGTTACGGTTGTTCCGCCGGATGCAAATAATTATAAAATTTATTTATATGATATAAAAGGACATATTTTATACGAAACCAAAGAAAGTAATAATGATAAATTATATATAAATACAGAATCTTTTGTTGATGGTATCTATTATATCAAAGTAATCGGAGAAGAAAAATCTTTTATTGAAAAATTAATTTTAAAAAAATAATCACATGAAAACATTAAACATAATTCTCGTACTCGTCTTATTATCCTTTACGTCCTGCGTCA
>CAZWVT010000016.1:15078-27972 GCA_964636665.1 uncultured Flavobacteriaceae bacterium | reverse complement strand
TCAGCTGTAGATACACTAAAAGTGAGAGATAGTATGAATTACCCGGAATTTAGATATTTCGATGTTTTTAAAAATGGGAATTTCATTCATCGATTTAATGATAATGACTCGGATTTACCTTGGCACATCACCATACAAAAGTGATATTTAATACCAGCATTGCAATTACGATTAAAAAATAATAAACTATCAATTATTGGTAATCGTAGTTGAATTGGCGCCACCAACTCCAATTATACGATCATATCTTCCGCCTAATTCACGGTAATAGGCGATGACGGTATAATCGTTTTCTGTTTCCCAAAAATCTCCGCTTATGGCTCCGGAATCAATACTTCCGTCACGATTTACAAGTACATATTTGTAATTGTAGAATCCTTGTTTGAAAAGTCGCGAATTTCGATAAGTGTCAGAAGCCGAGTCGTAACGCATATAGGTGCTTTCGTCAATTGTCCAGTTATTGAAATTTCCATAGAGATGAATTTCTTTGTCTTCGATATCCTCAAAATACTGTAAGCTGAAATGCACTCGGACGTATTCTGCTTCAGTATTTATATTTGAGGTGTTCAGTTTGCGAACCACAAAATTTCCGTTTATATCCGGATTGTAAGTATAAGGACGATTAAATCTTCCGATATCTGTATATAAATAATTTTCATATAAATCAGACATAGAAACGGAGCGGATGCCGTTTGTAGCCGAACGAACATCTTTGTTGTCAAATGCCAAAAACTCATTACCCCCTCCAAATGCAGCTTCTTTGTCGTATTTGTAAATCAATTCATTTCCCATTGTGTATTGAGGTTTTAAATCGGTGAAGGCATTTTTGAGATTGCTGTTTTGAAGGACGACAGTTTTAACCGTTTCTTTAGGGTTTATAAGCAACAAATTAGGCGAATTAATACTGAATTGAACTACTTGTTTTTCTTTAATAAGTTTTAAATCACGTGATCTTTTGATATCAACTTTTACCGAAGCAATGTTTTCAATAACCATAAATTTCCGTGTAAAAACCAAATCGCCATTTCGATCTAAGATGCTCAACATATAATTTCCACTTTTCTTAAAACCGCGCGTATCCCGGTTCGGAATGGAAAGGATATAGTGAGAGTAAGATTGAAGCGTGTTGAGTGAATTTTCATAAGTATTTATACGCACTTCGTCAAAACCGTCTAAATATTCACTTTTAGACAGCTGGCTTTCTGACCAATCAAAATTATGATGCGTTATTTTGTAATAATAATCGGCTTCTCTGCCATTAAGGGCATCAAAAGATAAATGCAGTCTTTCGCCTAATCGGATGATGGGAAGTTGACTAAAATCGGTATTGCCTCGAAATTGAACGGTACCGATATAAGAGGGTTCAATTTTTTCGAAAGCTTGGGAAAGACTGTTTTGAACTGTAAAAATCAGCACTAAAAATAAAAAGAGGTTTCGCATAACTTAAATTGTGAGGACTAAGATACTTAAAAAAAATAAAGTAGTTTTTTAATTCATAATCATCAATTTTTCATCGAATAATTTTGAAGTTCCTAAATGGTTTAATAATCAATAAGTAGAAATCATAAACCCAACAAAATTATCTGGGTTTGTTTGTTCAATTACACTTAAAATTTTTAAATTTGCTCGCCTTTATGCTTGCTAACATTTATTTATGAAATAAAGGCAGTTTATAAGGTTTTATTTAACTTCAAAATTATGTCCCAAGACATCAAGATTAAAAAAGGTCTTACTATTAACCTGTTAGGAGAAGCTGAAAAAAGTCTTTCGGGAGCTCCCCGATCAAGAACTTTTGCAATCCGTCCTGCTGAGTTTCATCTTAGAATTCCTCGGATGATGCTAAGAGAGGGAGATCGGGTACAGGCCGGTCAACCTGTTTACCACGACAAGGATGATGAATCCATAAAGTTTGTTTCGCCCGTAAGTGGTGTTTTGACTAAAATCGAACGGGGTGCCAGACGTGTTATTACGCAATTGCTTATTGAGGCTGACCCTCAAGATACGTATGTGGAACACGGCGTTCTTCAACCGCAGGCAGCATCTGCCGAAGAGATTAAAACAAGACTTTTGGAATCCGGATGTTGGCCGTTTATACAGCAACGTCCTTATGCCGTCATAGCAAATACGGAAGTAATTCCTCGTGATATTTTTATCTCTGGCTACAACTCAGCGCCTCTTGCAAACGATTTGGACTTTTCTCTAAAAGGAAAAGAAAGAGAAATTCAGGCGGCTTTAACTGCATTGAGCAAATTAACTTCAGGGAAAGTTCATATCGGAATTCATAAAAATTCCAATAGCGTGTTTAAAGGAATGAGCGATGTGGTTTTACACAGCTTAAGCGGACCGCATCCTGTAGGAAACGTGGGAACACAAATAAACAAAATAGCTCCCGTCAATAAAGGAGAACTTATCTGGACGGTAGCGGCTCAAGATTTAGTAATTATCGGCGAGCTGTTGTTGACAGGGCGCTTTAATGCCGAAAGAGTAATTGCTTTGGCAGGTTCAGAAGTGAAAAGTCCAAAATATTATCGTACGAAAATTGGATCTGAAGTAGCTACATTTATCTATGATTCAGGAATAAAAAATGAGAATGTTCGAGTTGTCAGTGGCGATGTGCTAACCGGTAAGTCAGTAACATTAAAAGGGCATTTGGGATATTATGCAAATACCGTGTCTGTAATACCCGAAGGAGATGATTATGAATTGTTTGGTTGGAACAAACCGATTTTCAATAAGATTTCAACCACAAGGGCATTGACTTTTTCTTGGTTGAATCCAAAGAAAAAATATGATTTAGATACAAATACGAATGGAGAGCATCGTGCTTTTGTAGTAACAGGTAATTATGAACAAGTTTTTCCTTTGGATTTATATCCGCTTCAAGTTTTAAAATCTTGTATGGTTAAAGATTTGGACGAAATGGAAGCCATGGGAATGTATGAGGTGGCCCCGGAGGATTTTTCATTGACTGAATTTGTGTGTGTCAGTAAACAACCACATCAGGAGATCATCAGAAATGGTCTTGATTTAATGTATAAAGAAATAGGATAGTATAATGGGTTTAAAGCAAAATTTACATAAGCTTAAAGAAAAGTATGCCGGTACAAAAATGGCTCCTGCGTTTAACGCAATTCATACTTTTTTGTATATGCCTAATGAAACGACGCGTTCGGGTTCTCACATTCGTGCGGCAGATGATTTAAAACGGGTGATGAATACCGTTATTATGGCGCTGGTTCCTGTGTTGATTTTTGGAATATTTAATACAGGTTATCAGCATTATGCGGCTTTTGATGAAACTTTAAGGCTTGCGCCACTTCAAAATTTCTTTACTTGGGACAATTTTATTTTAGGGTTGTGGACTGTGTTGCCTTTGGTCTTGGTCTCTTATGGTGTGGGATTGGCAATTGAGTTTGTTTTTGCCGTTATCAACAAACATGAAGTAGAAGAAGGCTATCTCGTTACCGGAATGTTGGTTCCACTGATTGTGCCGGTAGATATTCCATTGTGGATGCTGGCAATTGCCGTTGCATTTGGAGTGATTATCGGAAAAGAAGTTTTCGGAGGTACAGGAATGAACTTCCTGAATCCTGCCTTGACCATTCGCGCATTTTTGTTTTTTGCGTATCCTACCTGGATGAGTGGTGACAAAGTTTGGGTTCACGGCGCACAAGAAATGGCAGGACAACCGGATGCAATATCAGGAGAAACAATTCTTGGAAGTTTTGCTCAAAATCAGGAGATAGTATATAGTCTATCGGATATGTTCTTCGGATTTATCCCCGGTTCGATTGGGGAAACATCCACTTTTCTTATTTTATTGGGCGGACTATTTTTAATTTTCACAAAAGTAGGAAGTTGGCGAATTATGCTTTCATCAGTTATAGGGGTGTTGGCAATGGGACTTATATTTAATTCAGTCGTAAATGCCGGTTGGATAGCTCCCGGAAGTAATTTCTACAGTTTGATGAGTACGCCGTTTTGGCAACATTTGCTATTGGGAGGTATGGCATTTGGTATTGTTTATATGGCTACCGATCCGGTTACTGCGGCGCAAACCAATAAAGGAAAATGGATTTACGGATTCTTTATAGGGTTTATATCGATTATGATTCGGGTTTTCAATCCTGCATATCCGGAAGGAGTGATGCTCGCTATCTTGTTTATGAACGTATTTGCCCCAACAATTGATCATTACGTAGTAAAAGGAAATATTAACAAACGGTTAAAACGTCTAAAAGTAAAAACAGCTTAATAATGTCAAAATTAACTGATAAAAATTCATATACCGTAATCTTTGCCATTGTAATGGTATTGGTTGTAGGTAGTTTGTTGGCAGGTGTTGCGCAAACGCTTAAGGGAAGAATTTCCGAAAACCAGCGATTTGAAAAGCAGCAAAACATTCTGTATGCAATGGGAATAAACAACAACCAAGGACCGAGTGATGTGTCATTTGTTTCTACAGATGAAGTTGGAGAAAAGTTTGATGCTTACATCAAAAGACAAGTTGTTGTTCAAGGAAATCAAATAACAGAAGATCCTGAGGCTTATCTTATCGATATTAAGCAAGAAGCAGACAAAGCCAAAGCGGATGCGAATTACGAAAGAAGACTGCCAATTTTTATTGGAGAGAAAGATGGAAAAACCCTTTATATTGTTTCTATGAGAGGTAACGGTCTCTGGGATGCTATTTGGGGCTTTATGGCAATTGACGAAGAATTAAAAGTAGAAGGTGTTTTCTTTGATCACGCCGGCGAAACACCGGGACTTGGTTCTAATATTAAGGAACGATTTTTTATGGATCCCTTTCAAGGAGAAGAGCTTATGGATAACGGCACCTTTAGAGGTATTACCGTAGCAAAAGGAAATAACGATCCGCGAAATAACAGAAAAGATGACCATAGAGTTGATGCGATTGCCGGATCAACAATCACAGGAGACGGAATTACTGCAATGATTCGAAGAGATGTTGCCATGTATATTCCTCACATTAAAAAATTAATTAACGAACAGCAATAAATAATAATATGGCACTTTTATCTAGAAAAGAGAGAAACTTGGTGTTGGATCCGCTTGCGGACGATAATCCAATTACAGTTCAGGTACTGGGGATTTGTTCGGCACTTGCAATTACTGCCGAATTAAAAGCTTCGGTCGTAATGGCGGTATCCGTAATTGCTGTTATGGGTGTGGGGAATGTGGTCATTTCATTGTTGAGAAATATCATGCCCAATAAAATTAGAATTATCGTTCAGCTGGTCGTTATTGCTTCACTTGTAATTTTAGTTGATTTGGTTTTAAAAGCCTTTGCCTTTGAGTTGAGCAAACAACTTTCGGTTTTTATCGGGCTTATCATTACAAATTGTATTATTATGGGGCGTTTTGAAGCGTTTGCATTGGGAAATAATCCGTGGCACTCTTTTCTTGACGGTATCGGAAACGCCGGTGGATACGGACTCATATTGGTAATAGTTGGGTTTTTTAGAGAACTATTAGGTTTTGGGACATTGTTTGGATACAAAATTCTTGGCGACCCGATAGAAAAAACGGGATTGTATGCTTTGGGGTATGAAAACAATGGTTTTATGGTATTGTCTCCTATGGCGTTAATCGTGATAGGGGTTATTATCTGGGTGCAGCGAATAAGAAATAAAGATTTAATTGAAGAAAATTAAAAACTTGTAAATGAATAGAACTGTTTCACAATGGCTCTAAGACATACAAAACACAAAATATAATGGAACATCTCGAATTATTTTTTAAATCGATTTTTATAGACAACATGATATTTGCTACATTCTTGGGAATGTGTTCTTATCTTGCTGTTTCTAAAAGAGTCACCACCGCTGTAGGATTGGGAGCGGCAGTAATATTTGTATTGGCAGTAACTGTTCCTCTAAACTGGTTGCTGAATGAATACATATTGAAAGACGGAGCACTTGTTTGGCTCGGTCCTGAATATGCTTCCTATGACTTAAGCTTTCTAACATTTATTCTATTTATTGCTACGATAGCGACGATGGTTCAATTAGTAGAAATAGTTGTAGAAAAATTTTCTCCCGGACTTTACAATGCATTGGGAATTTTCTTGCCGCTTATTGCAGTAAACTGTGCCATTCTCGGTGGATCGCTATTTATGCAAGCCCGAGAAATTCCTACACTCGGATTGGCTCTGAATTATGGTGTCAGCTCCGGAATAGGTTGGTTTTTGGCAATTCTTGGCATTGCTGCAATCCGTGAGAAAATCCGTTATTCAAATGTGCCGGCCCCATTAAGAGGACTTGGAATTACCTTTATCATTACAGGCTTGATGGCTATCGGATTTATGAGTTTCGGAGGAATGCTGACAGGAGGAGACGATAGTGCAGCAACTCCGGAAATGGAAGTTCCGGTAATGGGAGTTGAAACCGAACAGCTACAAAACGATTCTAAAAATATAGACAAAACAATTTCTGTTTTGGAAAATCAAACCTTAACTCAAGAATAGTATGTTTTTCTTAGAAATAAGCACATTGGGAGTAATTACAGTAACTGTAATCTTCTTGTTGATATTAACATTGTTTCTCATAGCGATACTTCTTTTTACAAAAGAAAAATTGTCGCCTTCAGGTCCTGTAAAAATCACTATCAATGATGAAAGAGTCGTCGAAGTGAACAGCGGTGGAACTTTGTTGTCAACATTGGGAAATGAAAAGATTTTTCTACCCTCTGCCTGTGGTGGCGGTGGAACTTGCATTCAATGTACATGTATTGTAACAGAGGGCGGAGGTGCCGCATTGCCAACAGAAACACCGCACTTTACAAGAAAAGAACTCCAAGAAGGTGTTCGTCTCAGCTGTCAAGTCCGCGTAAAACAGGATATGAATATCCGTATTCCGGAAGAAGTATTTGGAATTAAAAAATGGGAGGCTGTTGTAGTTCGAAACTATAACGTTGCTTCTTTTATTAAAGAATTCGTTGTGGAAATCCCTGAAGATATGGATTACAAAGCCGGTGGATATATTCAAATAGAAATTCCACCGTGTGAAATTAAATATTCCGATATGGATATTACCGCCCATCCCGACGAACACGATGTTCCGGATAAATTTCAGGAAGAGTGGGATAAATTCAAGTTGTGGGATTTGGTGATGAAAAATACCGAAACAGTCGAACGTGCTTATTCAATGGCATCATATCCTGCCGAAGGTCGCGAAATTATGTTGAATGTGCGGGTAGCCACTCCTCCGTTTGACAGAGCCAAAGGCGGTTGGATGAATGTTAACCCCGGAATCGCTTCATCGTACATATTCAACCTTAAAGAAGGAGACAAAGTTGTTATATCCGGTCCTTTCGGAGAATTTTTTATCAACGAATCAGAAGCCGAAATGCTCTACGTTGGAGGTGGTGCCGGAATGGCGCCGATGCGTTCACATTTATATCACCTTTTTAAAACATTACAAACAAATAGAAAGGTTACCTATTGGTACGGAGGGCGCTCAAAAAGAGAATTGTTCTACATTGAACACTTTAGAGAATTGGAAAGAAGTTTTCCTAACTTTAAGTTCTATATGGCTTTATCCGAACCTTTGGAAGAAGACAATTGGAAAATCAAAAAAGATATTAATGACGAAGAAGGCGACGGATTTGTTGGGTTTATTCACCAAGTAGTGATTGATAATTATCTGAATCATCACGAAACTCCGGAAGATATCGAACTGTATTTCTGCGGTCCGCCACTTATGAACGAAGCGGTTCAGAAAATGGGCGAAGACTTTGGAATTCCTGATGAAAACATTAGATTTGACGACTTCGGAGTTTAAGAGTTAATAATAATTTGAAAACCGCTTCTGTTTATTGGAGCGGTTTTTTTATTTTACAGTAGATTTAATCAGATTTAAAAAGATAATGAAAGAGAAATTAACAACGCAGGAACTTCACAATCTTGCAATGAATATTGTAGGAAAAAAACTGGAAGAAGAGGGGTATGAATTTCTGGGTGTCAATTCTCAGTTAAAAAGAGATCCGCAGTTTGTAGTTTTAAAAGAAAAAAAGATTTCTTTTATCGTAGTTCGAGCAATTGCGCATCCCGAGCAAATCGAGGATTATGACAAAACGCTACTGGAAAAAATTCGAGAACACGCAGAAAAATTCAATGCACGAACCTTTTATGCAGGAGTAGGGCTCGGGCACGGCGCCGATTATGAAAAACCGGTTGTTAAGGATGAGGATTTCTCGTTAATGTTCAACGGATTAATAGAAATTAAATGAAAAGAATACTGCTGCTTTTAACATTCGTGTCTTTACTGGGCTGTACTTCTGAGGCTGATAAATTTCAGGTGTTGGAAGGATTGGCTTTTGGAACAACCTACCAAATTCAGTATTATGGAACGAATCCGCATAAAATTCAAAAAGGCATAGATTCCGTTATCGATGCCATCAATAAATCAGCAAGTACTTATATACGAGACAGTGATATTTCAAGAATCAATAAAGGGGACAGTACGATTGTTGTCGATGATTTTTTTAAAAAAGTTTTCAACTTATCGGATAGAATCCACAAAGAAACTGAAGGTTATTTTGACCCAACTATCGGTTTGCTGCGGAATGCTTATGGTTTTGGCGATGAACAACCGATGACTAATATGGATGTTCAAAAACTGGATTCTTTAATGAAATTCGTCGGATTTCACAAAGTACGGTTAAATGAGGACGGAACGGTTTCTAAAAAGCATTCTGAGATTTATATTGATTTTAATGCCATTGCAAAAGGTGCCGGCGTGGACTATGTAGGAAAGTATTTAGAATCTAATGGGATAACAGATTACTTGGTCGAAATTGGTGGAGAAATCATTGCCAAAGGACGTAATAAGAATAAGAACAACAAATGGACGGTAGGGATTGAAAAGCCGGATTCTGAATTGAATGACCGAAGTTATGAAGCAGCCATTCATTTAGATAATCAAGCTCTCGCAGCATCGGGAAATTACCGAAAATTCAGAGTGGATGAGACGACAGGAAAAAAATATGTCCACACCATCAATCCGTTGACAGGTTCTGCCGAAATGGGAGATGTAACAAGCGCCACCGTAATAGCCGAAACCTGTGCCGAAGCAGATGCTTACGCCACCGCATTTATGGCAATGGGAATGGAAGCATCAAAAAAATTATTGGAAAAAAATCATAAGATTGAAGCTTATCTTACCTATCTGGATAATGACGGAGTCCGGCAGATTTTTATGTCCGATGGTTTTAAAAAATTACTTGTAGAGTAATATTTTTTGCGTTTATACAACTCGATAATTTTTCGGGTTTTCGCAACTTTATATTAAAATGCGGAACATTTCAATTTAGGAATTCGTTCAGTACCTTTGCGCAAGAATTTAATGTATGGAATTTTCATCGAAATTAATAGAAAAAGCTGTTGATGAAATGGCGCAATTTCCGGGGGTGGGAAAACGAACGGCACTTCGATTGATTTTGCATTTGCTCAAACAGCCCAAAGAACAAACCACAAGTCTGGTAACGGCACTTCAGAAAATGCGGGAAGAAATAAAATTTTGTGCAAATTGTCACAACATCAGCGATACCGAGCTGTGTGAGATTTGCGCAAATCCCATAAGAGACAAATCGGTGATATGTGTGGTTGAAGACATCCGCGACGTGATGGCAATTGAGAATACCGGTCAATATAAAGGCAGCTATCACGTTTTAGGCGGAAAAATATCGCCGGTGGAAGGAATCGGACCGGACGACCTGACCATTGAATCTTTAGTCAGTAAAGTCAAAAATAATGAAGTTAAGGAATTGATTTTTGCTTTGAGCTCTACCATTGAAGGCGATACCACCAATTTTTATATCTTTAGAAGTATTGAAAATTATAAAATTAAAACCACAACCATCGCTCGTGGAATATCAGTAGGTGATGAATTGGAATATGCCGATGAAATTACCTTAGGAAGAAGTATCTTACATCGCATCCCTTTTGAATCTTCTTTAAAAAGCCTGTAATCTTGGAGTTGTCCGTCGTCATTCTCAATTATAATGTTCGTTATTTTCTGGAACAGTGCATCCGCTCCGTTCAGGAAGCTGTCCGTAATCTCGATGCGGAAATTATTGTAATTGACAATGCTTCTTCTGATGATAGCGGAAAAATGGTTCAATCGCTTTTCCCGGAAGTAATTTACATACAGAATTCGGAAAATGTCGGATTTAGCAAAGCAAACAATCAAGCAGTTAATAGGGCAAAAGGAAAATATTTGTGTATTCTCAATCCTGATACGGCAGTTGCGGAAGATACTTTTATAAAAACGCTGGAATTTTATAAAAGTATGCCTAAAATCGGATGTTTGGGCGTTCGACTGATGGACGGAACCGGATGTTTTCTTCCTGAAAGCAAAAGAAATTTACCGACACCGCAGGTTTCACTTCAAAAATTAATGGGACACGGTGCTAAGTATTACGCCGGACACGTATCTGAATATGAGAATGGAAAAGTAGCTGTACTGGTAGGCGCTTTTATGTTGATGAAAAAAGAAATATACGATGCCGTAGGAGGTTTTGACGAGGATTATTTTATGTATGGCGAAGACATCGATTTATCTTATAAAATCGAGAAAGCAGGTTTTGTAAACTACTATTACGGTGAAACTACTGTTTTGCATTATAAAGGAGAAAGCACGAAGCGTGATGAAATCTATTTTGACCGATTTTACGGGGCGATGAAAATTTTTTACGACAAACATTTCAATAAAAATATCTTAATTGAAAAAATGGTGGATGTTGGAGTAAGTTTGGCAAAATGGAAAAATAAAAAATTCAAATCCGATAAAGTTAAACCGTTGCCTGAAAGTAAAGGTTATTATCTCATATCAAATAATATTCAGCTTAGAAAAAATCTGGAAACCTTATTAAACGTAAAATTCAAAGATTTCCCCGAATCGGTTGAAACAATCCGTAATAGCTTAATTATTTTTGATGCGGAATATGTAAAATACAGTCGTATTCTGGAAATAATGAGTAAACTAAGCGGAAAAAACAACCGATTCAGAATCCGACCCAAAGCTGCAAATTTTATTATAGGAAGTGACAGAAGCGATGAAAAAGGAACGGTTTTGACATTTTAATAAACTTGAATTCTGAAAACGAACAAATATTGATTAATTTTGCAAACCTTTGAAATAGTAAATCTAATAACAAAGAGGGTTTAAATTTGAAATTAAGAATCGCATCATAGCGGACTAATATAAAGTACATTTGATTATGGCAAAGTTTGAATTGAAATTACCTAAAATGGGAGAAAGTGTTGCAGAAGCGACGCTTACAACATGGCTTAAAGAAGTGGGAGACACCATTGAGCTTGATGAACCGGTTTTGGAAATCGCTACAGACAAAGTTGACAGTGAAGTTCCCAGTGAAGTTGAAGGAGTTTTAATAGAAAAACTATTTGAAGTTGATGATGTCATTCAAGTCGGTCAGGCCATTGCCATAATTGAAACAGATTCGCAAGTAGCAACAGATGATGGGTCAACAGTCGATACTTCAGCAACGCCCACGCCGGAAGTAATGGAAGAAGTAGAAGGAAGAGTCGAAACAGCCAAAGAAACCACCGAAACTCGAATTGAAAATTCTGAGGGGCGTTTTTATTCTCCATTGGTGAAAAATATTGCTGCAACCGAAGGAATTTCTCAAAGTGAATTGGATAGCATTTCCGGTACCGGTAAAGACGGACGGGTTACAAAAAATGATATTCTATCGTATGTTGAAACCCGTAAATCGCAACCCGGTGCAGCGCAATCATCCGTGACCCAGTCTCAGCCTGCACAAACAACAGCTGCTCCGGCTACGAAGACGCCTGTAAGCATCAGCGGAGAAGACGAGATTATCGAAATGACCCGTATGGGTAAATTAGTTTCTCAGCATATGACTTCGAGTGTCGCTACTTCTGCTCACGTACAATCTTTTATCGAATGCGATGTAACCAATATCTGGAACTGGAGAAATAAACACAAAGCAGCATTTGAAAAACGAGAAGGCGAAAAACTGACATTTACACCGATTTTTATGGAAGCTGTAGCAAAAGCGTTGCGAGATTTCCCAATGATGAATATTTCTGTGGACGGAGATAAAATAATCAAAAGAGGAAATATCAATCTCGGAATGGCAGCAGCTTTGGCAGATGGAAACTTGATTGTTCCGGTCATCAAAAATGCCGACCGTTTAAATTTACTGGGAATGGCAAAAGCGGTTAATGACCTTGCCAACAGAGCAAGAAATAACAAACTAAAACCGGACGAAATCCAAGGAGGAACCTATACGGTTACGAATGTCGGAACTTTTGGAAGTGTGATGGGGACTCCTATCATCAATCAACCGCAAGTGGGAATTCTCGCTTTGGGCGCCATCCGCAAAGTTCCCGCCGTTATTGAAACACCTCAAGGTGATTTTATTGGAATTCGTTACAAGATGTTTTTATCTCACAGTTATGACCACCGCGTGGTAAATGGTGCATTGGGCGGACAATTTGTTCAGCGGGTAGCAAAATATCTCGAATCCTGGGATATGAATACGACTGTGTAAAACACACACACCACCATAATTAAAATTTAAGGGAATCGACAACCTCGATTCCCTTTCTTAATTCAAAAAAATAAAATAACCGTCATTAAGAAAAAAATGACGGTTATTTTATAAATATTAGACTTTTTTAAGCAGTCTTTAAATCGCTTAAATGTGAAGCGGTCTGTTGTCTGTGGCAGCCAATGCAGCTTCTTTTACTGCTTCGGCATAAGTGGGATGTGCGTGAGTCATTCTTGCAATGTCTTCTGCACTTGCGCGGTATTCCATCGCAACTACAGCTTCGGCAATTAAATCTGCAACACGAGCACCTACCATATGTACGCCCAACACCTCATC
>CAZWVT010000016.1:0-14978 GCA_964636665.1 uncultured Flavobacteriaceae bacterium | reverse complement strand
TCCATAGTCGGAATGATTTTATCCATATATTCGACGACAGTCACTTCTGCTCCCAAACGATGGTAAACTTGACCCAATTCAAGACCGATAACACCACCGCCGATAACTATCATATGTTCGGGAATTTCTTTCAGGCTCAATGCTTCTGTTGAAGTAATAATGCGTTTTTTGTCCAATTTTATAAATGGCAATGTAGAAGGTTTGCTTCCTGTTGCAATGATGCTGTGCTTAGCTTCAATTTCTTGGGATTTTTCTCCTTCTATCTTTATATGAGTAGCATCTTTAAATGAACCAACACCTTGATAAACATCGATTTTGTTTTTACTCATCAAATAATCGATGCCTTTTGTGGTTTGGTCAACGACTGAATCCTTACGTTGCATCATTTTTTTAAGGTTCATTTTCAAATCCCCTTTAATTTCGATTCCGTGTTCTTCAAAATTCTTAAGCGCATCTTCATAATGATGCGAAGAGTCTAACAAAGCCTTACTGGGAATACATCCTACGTTCAGGCAAGTTCCACCCAGAACATTGTATTTTTCTATAATAGCTGTTTTTAATCCTAATTGAGAGCAGCGGATGGCGGCTACATAACCACCGGGTCCGGAACCTATTACTGCGACATCGTAAGTTTTCATAAAATGGATTTTTAATAAATAAAAAACAAAGGTAACAGTAAACTGCAGAAATAGAAAACTATCAATCTGATTTGTATAGAAGTTTATCCTAATGCTTGTCTTTTGGAGATAAATTTCTCACATTTGTGGAATTATTAAATTCACTTATAATGTCATTTAAACCAGCTGATAAAATTCAAGATTTACAATATTTTGGAGAATTTGGAGGCGTAAATCCTTCCATTTCCGATTCTTCTACATACACTTTTCTTTCTGCAAAATCGATGGCTGATACTTTTGAAGGCAATACTGAAGGGTGCTATTTGTACTCGCGACACGCATCACCTTCCAACCTCTATTTAGGAGAAGCTTTGGCTCGGATGGAAGGAACGGAAAGTGCCAACGTCAGTGCAACGGGAATGGGGGCTATCGCTCCGGCCATTTTGCAATTGTGTCAGGGCGGTGATCACATCGTTGCAAGCCGAACCATATACGGAGGAACCTATGCTTTTTTAAAAAACTTTACGCCTCGTTATAATATTGAGACCACATTTGTGGATATTACCAATCTTGAACAAGTTGAAAAATCAATCACAGAAAACACCAAGTTTATCTATTGCGAAAGTGTGAGCAATCCACTTTTAGAAGTAGCAGATTTAAAGAAACTTGCTGCGATTGCCAAAAAACACAATTTGTTATTACTGGTTGACAATACCTTCTCGCCTCTGAGTATCACGCCTTCGCAATTAGGAGCTGATATTGTATTTCATAGTCTTACCAAATTCATAAACGGAAGCAGCGATACAATGGGAGGAGTTACTTGTGCGTCACAAGAATTTATAGACTCGCTTCGAAGTGTGAATGATGGTGCCAATATGTTATTGGGACCTTCAATGGACAGTCTGCGTGCTGCCTCTATTATGAAAAACCTTAGAACACTTCACATTCGAATAAAACAACACAGCAAAAACGCACTTTATCTTGCTGAAAAGTTTGAAAAGGATGGGTTACGTGTCGTTTATCCGGGATTAAAATCTCATAAAGACCATGAACTGTTTAAGCATCAAATGAATGAGGAATTTGGTTTTGGCGGTATGCTTACCCTCGATATTGGAAGCTTGGAAAAAGCAAATGCGCTTATGGAAATGATGCAAGAAAGAAATTTGGGATACCTCGCTGTAAGCCTCGGATTTTATAAAACACTTTTCAGTGCGCCGGGAACTTCTACATCTTCAGAAATTTCAGAAGAAGAACAAGCCGAAATGGGACTGACAGAAGGATTGATTCGCATCAGCATAGGACTTGATAACGATATTGAACGCACCTATAAAATGATGCGCAACTGTATGAATGAACTTGGAGTTTTGTAATAGCTCTCATTTATTTCCAGAAAGTAAAAAATATCAGGGGTCTTTATTTTTTAGAAGAGTCGCAAATTGCTGCATGTAAATACGACGATAATTATGTGCTTCTTATCGCATTAGATTAAGCCATTGCAAGATGTTAGAGCATAAAAGCTTATTTCTTTAAAAATTTAAATTTGCAAAGCTTTTGACAAAATCGTAACATTACATCCTATTTTCAATTAGGATAATGACAAATCAAGATAACACCCCGACAAGTTTTAACAAAGAAAACTCTGAATCTTCCGGGGAATTAAGCATCTGGCAGGCACTTATTCCCGTAATAGCATTAATTATAATGCTCTTTTACAATGTTTTTTACGCTTATGGAGATGCCTCACTCGACGGTAGCAATCAGTTTATTCTTTTAGTGGGAGGAGCGATTGCGGTAATTGTCGGTATATTTCATAAAATTAGCTTCGCTAACATGCTTGAAAAAGTGGCTGATAATATAAAGTCCACAGCAGGAGCAATTTTAATTTTATTGATGGTGGGAGCATTAGCCGGAACTTGGTTGCTTAGCGGCATTATTCCCACGATGATTTATTACGGATTGCAAATATTAAACCCCACGGTTTTTCTGGCATCTTGTGTGGTTATTTGTTCCGTCATTTCGCTGGCAACCGGAAGCAGCTGGACAACTTCTGCTACTGTTGGGATTGCACTCATTGGAATCGCCGGTGCTATGGAAATACCATTAGGAATGACCGCCGGAGCCGTAATTTCAGGAGCTTATTTTGGCGACAAATTATCGCCGCTTAGCGATACGACAAATCTTGCGCCCGCAATGGCAGGAACGGATTTATTTACCCACATTCGGTATATGATGTACACAACAGTTCCCACATTAATTGTTACAATCATCGTGTTTATTATCATCGGACTGAATATTGATACCTCCGGAATAGTGAATACACAAAAAATTTCTGAGGCGGTAAAAGAAACTATAAATGTAAGTCCGTTGTTGTTTATAGTGCCGATTGTTGTGATTATTCTAATCGTCAAAAAAACAGAACCTCTCATTGCCTTATTTATCGGAACTATATTAGCCGCCGTCGCCGCTCTTTTTTTCCAGCCCGAGATTGTTTCAAATATTGGAGGCGGAACAGTACTGACGTTCGAAAACGGATATAAAGGAATTATGAATGCAATTACCGGAAACATCAGTATTCCTACGAATCATGAAGTATTGGAAGATTTGTTTTCTTCCGGCGGTATGAGTGGGATGCTCAATACGATTTGGCTTATAATTTGCGCCATGACTTTTGGAGGAATTATGGAAGCTATCGGTGCGCTGAAAACTATCAGTAAAGCATTGCTTAAATTGTTCCACACAACTTTCGGACTTTTTGCCAGTACTGTAGCAAGTTGTTTGGCTTTGAATATCACAGCAAGCGATCAGTATCTCGCTATTGTCATTCCCGGAAAAATGTATTCTCAAGCGTTTAAAGACAAAGGACTGGCACCCGAAAATCTTTCGCGAACACTCGAAGATGGCGGTACTGTTACATCTGTGCTGGTTCCTTGGAATACTTGCGGAGCTTATCAAAGTGGTGTGTTGGGAGTTGATACTCTTCACTATGCAGGTTATGCAGTCTTTAACTGGCTCAGCCCGTTTATGACGTTGTTGTTCGCTGCATTCAGAATTAAAATCAGACAACTTACAGATGTGCATAAGCCTGCCTTATAGACATCTCGCTTTACCATAATAAAAAACTATTACATTATAAGTTATTACACTCGTAATTTATAGAGTAGAATGGAGTATATCTTTAAATTTGTGCCAGAAAAAATAACTTAAAAACACAATAAATATGTCATTAGTAGGTAAAAAATTTCCAAACATTACAGTTGATGCAATGAATGAAATGGGCGACACTTTTAAAATTAATATTTTAGAAGAAGCTCAAAAAAACAAAAAGAAAGTTTTACTTTTCTGGTATCCTAAAGACTTCACGTATGTATGTCCAACCGAAATTCATGCGTTCCAAGAGTACTTAAAAGAGTTTGAAGACCGAAACACAATGGTCATCGGAGCTTCTTGCGACACTCCGGAAGTGCATTTCGCTTGGTTGAGTACTTCCAAAGACGACGGAGGAATAGAAGGTGTAACTTATCCTTTATTGGCTGATACTGCTCGAAACTTATCAACGGCTTTAGGAATTCTTGATGCTGAAGAAGAGTATGATGATGAAACAGATATGGTATTAATAAAAGGAGACAACGTAACTTACAGAGCTACATACTTAATCGATGAAGAAGGGAAAATCTTCCACGAAAGTGTAAACGATATGCCGCTTGGACGTAATGTAAAAGAGTACATCCGTTTGGTAGATGCTTATACACACGTTCAGGAAAAAGGTGAAGTTTGCCCTGCAAACTGGGAAGAAGGGAAAGAAGCAATGACGGCTTCCAGAGAAGGTGTTTCTGAATATCTTAAAAAATAAAAACTATGTTTGAAGAATTAAAGGAGGACAACTTACAGGAGCTAATCGCTAGCGATAAGAATGTTGTAATCCAATATGCTGCCGGGTGGTGCGGGAACTGCCGGATAATGAAGCCCAAGTTTAAAAAACTGGCTTCTGAAACAGAAGGATTTAAATTCGTTCTTGTGGATGCTGAAAAATATCCTGAAAGCCGAAAATTGGCAAAAGTTGACAATCTTCCGACGTTTGTGACTTTTAGAGACGGAGCATTTGTAAACCAAGTGCAGACAAATAAATTTGAAGTTTTAAAAGAATTAGTAGATGAAGTTACCGGCAATTAGACACCTTCAACGCAACAATGAAGTTGAAAAACTTGAAAATTGCATTGAAGTATTGGAAACTTACTGTGAATACAACCGTATTACAGAAGAAGAAATGGACGTCATTGGAGAACTGATTACAAACCTTTGCGGTGCTGTAGAAGTTAATAAAATGATTGAAGACGGAATGGCTGAAAGAGATGCAGCAAATGCGTTTGCCAAAAAAGTATTAGGATCGATAGACGTTTAAAATATCCTAATATTTAAAATAAAAAAGCCACTTCAGTTAAGAAGTGGCTTTTTTATTTTTGTTTCCGAAATATTACTTTTAATGCATACATTTGATACTGAATAACCTTATTATAAACTGGATTAAAGTAATGTTGCTGATTTAAAATGAACTTGAAAAAGATTATTTTTAAAAACACACGAATAAAGCATGTGGAAAACCTATATAGGAAAACGTATTAAAGGGGGTGGCTATGCACTTAAAGGGGCGTGGCTTCTTTTAAAAAATGAAGCGAGTATTCAAGTGCAGTTCGGGATTGGAATTGTGATGACTATTATAGGTTTTTATTTTGAGATTTCTCCCACAGAATGGATGCTCCAAACACTCGCCATAGGAATGGTGCTCAGTATTGAGGGATTGAATACAGCCGTAGAAGAAATAGCCGATTTTATTCACCCTGAATTCCATAAAAAAATCGGATTTATAAAAGATGTTGCTGCCGGTGCTGTTTTTATGGCTGCATTTGCTGCAATTGTCATAGGATGTATTATTTATATTCCCAAACTAAATTCACTTTTATGAGTTTGAATAAATCGAAAATTCAATTTCAATAAAGCAATCGGTTATCCTATTGCTTATTTGTATTTTTGTTGCAAAATCATCGTTTTCTGAATGGCTAAAAGAAAAGAAAAAATAAAATCTGCTAAACCTTCTAAAAAAATAAAACTTGTCATGTCCAAAAGACAGCAAGTCGTCTTGGGGAGTTTTCTCATGTTTTTTGGAATTGCACTCATACTTTCTTTTGTATCTTATTTCTTTACTTGGGAACCCGACCAAAGCCAGTTAGGCAATCTTAGCGAACGAAAAACAGAAACCTCGAACCTGTTAAGCAAGTTTGGTGTCTATATGGGACATTTTTTTGTTTATAACGGTTTTGGCGTAGCTGCTTTTATATTGGCATTCCTTATTCTTATTAGTGGATGGTATTATTTTATGAATAAAAATAAATCATCTCTAACTAAATTTTGGTTTTGGGGACTGTTGCTTATGGTTTGGTTTTCCGTGTTTTTTGGGTTTTTCCATACAGAAATCGCACTTCTAGGAGGGGTCATCGGATATGAAATGAATGATTATATGCAAGATTATATTGGGGCAACAGGAACTGCTCTCATTCTTGCTTTTGTGATGATTTTTTACTTGGTCATGCGTCTGAAAATTACACCTGATGCCATTGTAAGTGCTTTTAAATCGTCAAAAACAACTCTTAAGGACGAGTTAGAAACATCCATGGAAATTGAAAAAGAAAGAACAATTAGCAGTTCTCCGGATATTGAAAATAAAGACACCGTTGCTCAACCGATAAAATCTTTTAAATCTGAAAAAGCACCAATATCCAAAAGTAAAGATGAAACGCCCGTTTCTCCAAAACAAGAGGGTAGTGAAACAATAACCTTAACGCCTGAAAATGACGAATCTGCAACAGTTCCTCATGCGGAAGTTCGGATGGAAGTAGAGGAAGCTCCTGAAGAGGAAGAAGTAATAAGCACCAGTGAAAAACTTGTCAAAGATTTCGGTCAGTTTGATCCGCGTTTGGAACTGAGCAATTTCCGTTTCCCACCATTGGATTTGTTGAAAGATTACACTGCGGGTTCCGGAATTACAATCGACCAGGAAGAATTAGAGGAGAACAAAAACAGAATCGTAGAAACGCTCAATAACTACAAAATTGGCATTTCCAATATCAAAGCTACTGTAGGTCCCACGGTTACTTTATATGAAATCATTCCGGATGCGGGAATTCGAATTTCTAAAATTAAAAATCTGGAAGATGATATTGCACTTTCACTTTCGGCATTGGGCATTCGGATTATTGCACCCATTCCCGGACGAGGAACCATCGGAATTGAAGTGCCTAATAAAAATCCCAAGACAGTTTCTATGCGTTCGGTGATTGCTTCTACTCGATTTCAAAATGCAGAAATGGAATTGCCAATCGCTTTTGGAAAAACCATTAGCAACGAAACCTTTGTGGTTGATTTGGCAAAAATGCCGCACTTGCTGATGGCAGGAGCAACAGGACAAGGAAAATCTGTGGGACTCAATGCCATTCTCACTTCGCTTTTGTATAAAAAACATCCGGCAGAAGTAAAATTTGTTTTGGTAGATCCCAAAAAAGTAGAGCTCACTCTTTTTAATAAAATTGAACGTCATTATCTGGCAAAATTACCGGACAGCGAAGAGGCAATTATCACAGATACAGCCAAAGTAATCAACACATTAAACTCGATGTGTATTGAAATGGATGCTCGGTACGACTTGCTCAAAGATGCAATGGTTCGCAACATCAAAGAGTACAACCAAAAATTTAAGAATCGGAAACTGAATCCCAACGAAGGACATCGCTACTTGCCTTATATCGTTTTGGTTATCGATGAATTTGCAGATTTGATTATGACCGCCGGAAAAGAAGTGGAAACACCCATTGCACGACTTGCGCAATTGGCGCGTGCCATTGGAATCCATTTAATTATCGCCACGCAACGACCTTCTGTAAATGTGATTACGGGAATTATCAAGGCAAACTTCCCCGCTCGTGTTGCTTTTCGCGTAACGAGTAAAATTGACTCTCGAACCATTTTGGATAATTCGGGAGCAGACCAATTAATCGGGCGCGGTGATATGCTATACACTCAAGGAAATGAATTGACCCGTCTGCAATGTGCCTTTGTTGATACGCCTGAAGTTGCGGACATCGTGGATTTTATTGGCGCTCAAAAAGCATATCCCGAAGCCTTGCTTTTACCTGAATATGTAGGTGAGGAAGCTGGCACAACTCTTGATAATGATATCAGCGAACGCGATTCTAAATTTAGAGAAGCTGCAGAAACGATTGTCATCGCACAATCAGGCTCTACTTCTTTATTACAACGAAAATTAAAATTGGGATACAACCGAGCAGGAAGAATTATAGACCAATTGGAAGCAGCAGGAATCGTCGGGCCTTTTGAAGGCAGCAAAGCAAGAGAAGTACTCGTTCCGACAATAGACGCACTGAACCAGCTTTTGAATGAGGAACAAAACTAATTACATATTATATTAAAATTACAAGGCAAAATTTGTCATCTCATGAAAAAAATAATTATAGTTAGTTTGTTGACATTTGCTCCATTATCAATTTATTCGCAGCAAGATCAACAAGCACAACAACTGCTTAACGACGTGACTCAAAAAGTCAGAAGCTATAACAATATCATCATAGAGTTTAAATATTTTATGCTTAATCCGGAAAAAAACATCAGACAAGAAACACGTGGTGATGTAACTTTAGAAGGAAATAAATACGTGTTGAATATGATGGGAACTACCCGCATATTTGATGGTGATAAGATTTATAACATTGTCCCGGAAGATGAAGAAGTAACCATTTCCAAATATCGTCCCGATAATGACAACGAAATCACTCCCTCCAAAATGTTGACCTTTTATGAAAAAGGATACAGTGCCAAAATGGATATTCAGCAAAATGTAAAAGGAAGAAAGATTCAGTACATCAAATTAACACCTACCGATTCTAAATCTACAGTAAAGGAAGTTCTGTTGGGGATTGACGCACAGACAAAACATATTTACAAACTGATTCAGACGGATACTCAAGGTCTTCAATTTACAGTCACTATAAATTCATTTAAAACAAATCAGCCACTTTCTTCAACACTTTTTACTTTTAATGAAGACAAATACAAAAACAGTGGATATTACATAAATAAGCTTTAGTCTCCCCGAGTGAAAATACTTGACCGTTATATACTTGTCAGTTATCTGAAGACTTTTTTGGGAGTCTTTATCATCTTGATGTTTATATTTGTACTACAAACCATTTGGTTGTACATCTCTGAGTTGGCAGGTAAGGATTTGGATGTGATGATTATCTTGAAATTCCTTTGGTATTTTGCTCCAAAAATGATGCCTCTCGTCCTTCCGTTAACGATTTTGGTAACTTCTCTCATGGTCTTTGGATCATTTGCCGAAAAATATGAATTCGCAGCCATGAAATCCTCCGGAATTTCACTACAGCGTGCGATGGGAAGTGTGATGATTTTTATTCTTTTCCTTTCTGTGATGGGTTTTTTCTTTGCTAATAATGTGATTCCCTATTCAGAATATAAATGGCAAAATCTACGAAGAAATATTTCTCAGTTTCAGCCTTCTTTGGTCATTGCAGAAGGACAATTCAGTCAGATTGGAGATATGTTCAACATCAAAGTAGATGAAAAAACCGGAGATCGCGGACAGTTTTTACACGATGTCATCATTCACAAAAAAAACGAAAGACGTCCCAATAACAACCTGACGGTAATAAAAGCAGACCACGGAAAATTAGAAAGTGCCGAAGGAAGCAATACGCTTTCTCTAATTTTAAACAATGGGAATTATTATGAAGAAGTCTGGAATGACAATCCGGCAACTCAGGCACGTGTACCCTTTGCAAAAAGCTATTTTGATGAATATTGGATTAATATCGATTTGACCGAATTAAATCAACGCGATATCGATAAAGAACACAATGTGGAAAATCAAAACATGTACAATATCAGCGAGCTTCGAGTGGAAATAGACTCGCTTTCTAAAAGTTACACTACCGATATCAACTCCTATACCCGTAATATGTTTTACCGTTCGGGAATAGAAAAATTGAGCGAAATGCCGATAGTTGATAACGATTCAATTTCAACGGAAGCCATTGGCAAAATAAATACAGTATTGGATTTATATCCTGAAAATTTTAAACAGCAGATAGTGAAAATGGCGGTCAACAATGCTCGTGGAACACACCAAACGACTCTTGCAAAAAAAGAAGATTTCCGACACAAAACAAGAAGATTGAACAAAACGGAAATCGCATTGCACGAAAAATACGTATTGAGCGTCGCTTGTATCATTTTATTTTTTGTCGGCGCACCTTTAGGTGCCATCATCCGAAAAGGAGGAATGGGATTACCTATGGTCGTGGCAGTTTTATTGTTTTTAACCTATCACTTTATCGGCATATTTGCTAAAAACAGCGCTGAGGATGGTACAGTCTCTCCATATATTGCAGCATGGTTGAGCACCGGCATTATGTTTCCGTTGAGTATTTGGCTGACCTACAGAGCCACAACCGACCAAGGAATTTTTGATATGGATGCTTTTATACAGCGCATTGGTCGTTGGTTTGGTTTTCCTAAAAAGAAAAAAAACAAAGATGACTAAAATGTGTCAATCTCTGAAAACCAATAATTGCTCCTATTTATTTAAATGACTAAAACCTCCTTTCGATTTATTACCTTTGCAAAAGATTTTTTGCTATGAAAATTACCGAGAGAAACACGATAAAATTAGATACGATAGAATCCGCCATTGAAGACATCCGCCAAGGAAAAGTCGTCATTGTTGTGGATGATGAAAATAGAGAAAATGAAGGCGATTTTATTGCCGCAGCCGAAAAAGTAACGCCCGAAATGATTAATTTCATGGCTACTCACGGTCGTGGATTGATTTGTGCGCCCCTTACCGAAGAACGTTGCAATCAGCTGGATTTGAAAATGATGGTTGAAAACAATACGGTGCTGCATCACACGCAGTTTACCGTTTCTGTAGATTTGCTTGGACATGGTTGTACTACGGGAATTTCCGTGCATGACCGTGCCAAAACCATCAAAGCTTTGGTTGATGAATCTACCAAACCTTCCGATTTAGGACGTCCGGGACATATTTTCCCACTGCGTGCAAAAGAAGGCGGTGTTTTAAGACGAACCGGACATACCGAAGCCGCTATTGATTTGGCAAGACTCGCCGGACTTAATCCAGCTGGTATTCTCGTGGAAATTCTCAATGAAGACGGAACGATGGCACGCTTGCCGGAATTGGTTAAAGTTGCTGAGAAATTTGATTTGAAACTCATATCGATTGAAGATTTGGTGAAATATCGCATGGAACACGATTCGCTTATCGAGAAGAAAGAAGACTTTATGTTGCAAACCAAATTCGGTGAATTCCGATTGATCGCTTACCGCCAAACGACCAATGACCAACTTCATTTTGCACTTACCAAAGGAACTTGGACTGCCGACGAACCTGTTCCGGTAAGGGTGAATGCCACTTTGGTAAACAGTGATATTCTAACAGCACTTACAGACGATGCTGAGAAAAAATTGGACGATATGTTTAAAATTATCGAACAGGAACAAAAAGGAGCCATTGTCTTTGTCAATCAACAGATGCAAGCTTTAAACTTATTAAATCGGTTAAAAGAATTAAGAGAAATGCAGCAACCCGGAAAAGTGGTTAAAGCGCCGCGGATTGTTTCCGATGTAAAAGATTTTGGAATAGGTGCACAAATTCTTCACGATTTAGGCATTCATAAATTACGATTGATCTCCAACAGTCAAGAGACAAAACGAGTGGGGATGATAGGGTACGGGTTGCAGATTATCGATTACATACGCTATTAACCAATCGACAGAGATAGATTAAAGGTCAATAACCAATTCATCAACGCCGCGTCTTACCTTTTTAAGATTTGAGAAAAAATCTGATGTGTCCCGATAACCTACCGGCAACACAATGACAGATTTCAAGCCGCGTTTGTCAAGTTCTAGGAAAGTATCGTATTTTTCCGGCTGAAAACCTTCCATGGCACAAGAATCAATTTTCTCCATAGCACAGACAGTCAGCAAGGCTCCGAGCGCAAGATATAGTTGGTTTGTCATCCACACTTTAACCTCTTCTTTCTCCTTATCTGAAAAAGTAGCGATAAGATTTTGTTCGTATGGTTCTAAAATATTCCGGGAAGTTTGACGGATGTCTTCAACGCGCTTAAAATGATCAACGATAAAAGAAGCATCTATTTCACGCTCGATACACAGAACCAAGACGTGAGAGGCATCCCGAACCTGTGGTTGATTGTAGGTAAAGGACATCAGTTTTTCTTTTATGTCCTGATTAGAAATAACCACCAGTTTTAAGGGCTGTAATCCGTATGAAGTAGCTGTTAAGTTAAAGGCTTCTTTAAGAATATTAATTTTTTCAGCTGATAGCTTTCGAGAGCTGTCAAATTTTTTCGTGGCGTATCTCCACTTTAGTTTATCTATAGTATCGGATTTCATGATACATGATTTTATTGATTTGTTTTGATTGCCCCACTCGGGATATTGTTATTGGCAACAAGACAAAGTTAAGGATAAAATACGAAGCATTGAAAAAGCTAAAATCGGTCAAAAAATAAAATTTAATGAAAAACTGAAAATAATTCTTGAATATCAAAAAGCTTTTTATATTTGCAACCGCAATTACGGCAATCACCCTATCGAGAGATTTACAATAATTGATTTGCCAAAAAGGAGGAATGGCAGAGTGGTCGAATGCGGCGGTCTTGAAAACCGTTGAGGGTCACACCTCCGGGGGTTCGAATCCCTCTTCCTCCGCAGAGAGCCTTGTAATCCAATGATTACAAGGCTCTTTTTTTGAGGTTGCAGAAAGAGACATATTCTAATTTTAAGCACCTTTAAATTTTACCTCATTTTTTATATTTTATTATTTTGAGACTATCAACTAACCCCTAAAACTCCAACCGCAATTGCTCTTCTTTCGGAATAACCTTTGATGGCGGGGGCGGTTCGTTGTTCAAACTAGATACTGTAATTCCCAATAAACGAACGGATTCTTTAAGTCGTTCTTGATAAAGTAGTTTTTTAACCACTTCAAGAAGTTCGTTTTTTTTGCAAACGTAATCTTCCAGAGTCCGGCTTCGGGTATGAATCGTAAAATCGCTGTATCGGATTTTCAAAGTAACTGTTCTGCCGGCGAGTTTTCGTCGTTCTAAACGTGATTCTACCTGAGTGGCAATATGCTCCAAATGTTCTATCATAAAAATTTCGGAAGTGATATTTTCAGAGAAAGTGTGTTCCGCTCCCAAAGATTTTTGAAGTCTGAACGTTCGTACGGGGCTATGGTGAATACCGCGAACAATGTTGTAATAATGCAAACCGCTTTTGCCGAAATGTTTCTGTAAGTATTCGCGACTTTTGGTTTTTAAATCCGCTCCTGTGAAAATTCCCAAACGATACATTTTATTTCGAGTCACTTTTCCAACACCGTAAAACTTCTTTACATCCAAGTTTTCAAGAAAAGAAATAACCTCTTCCGGCGGTATGGTTTTTTGTCCGTTTGGTTTGTTGATGTCACTCGCAATTTTCGCTATAAACTTATTGATTGAAATGCCTGCCGAAGCATTCAATCCGGTTTCTTCTTTAATTCTTTTGCGCAATTCTCGGGCGATTGCCGTTGCGCTGAGCATATTTTTTTTGTTGATGCTAACATCCAAATAGGCTTCATCCAAAGAAAGTGGTTCGACTAAATCTGTATATTCAAAAAAAAGCTCTCGAATTTTCGACGAAATTTCACGATAACGCTCAAAACGCGGACGCACAAAAATAAGTTCCGGACTTAATGCACGAGCCATTTTTCCGCTCATTGCGCTTCGAACGCCGTACTTCCGCGCTTCATAACTTGCAGCAGCCACAACGCCGCGTTTTTCACCACCACCTACTGCCAATGGTTTTCCTTTTAGTTCCGGAAAATCCAATTGTTCAACGGAAGCATAAAATGCATCCATATCGATGTGAATAATTTTTCTGATGGGAAAATCAAATTTCATAAAGTCAAAATTAATACCTTTAAGCATTATTCGGTTTAGGTGAAACTTAATAATAAATCAACTATGAAAAAAACAGCTGTACTTATTGGAGCAACTGGGTTGACAGGAAGTTTATTGTTGCAGAAACTTATAAAACATCCCGATTTTGGAAAAATAGTAATCCTTACCCGCCGTTCCACGGAAATTTCATCCTCCAAAATCGAAGAACATATTGTTGATTTGCTTCAGCTTGAAACCTCCAAGAATCTTCTTAATGGAGATGTCGTTTTTTGCTGCATCGGAACTACCAAAGCCAAAACTCCCGATAAAGACCTTTATTTTAAAATCGATTATGGTATTCCCGTAACCGCTGCTAAATTGGCAAAAGAACAAGGGATACAGACTTTTGCCGTAATTTCTTCCCTCGGTGCTGATTCGGACAGCAAGGTTTTTTACAGTCGCACCAAAGGGAAAATGGAGACGGAGGTAAAAGCACAACAGATTCCGAATACATACATTCTTCAACCTTCATTAATCGTTGGCGACAGAAAAGAAACCCGTATCGGGGAACGGTTCGGAGAAGTAATTTTAAAAACATTTAATCTCTTGATTCCCAGGCGGTATCGGTATATCAAAGCGGATACTATTGCAGAGGCGATGATTGTCTTGGCACTCAGCGGATATCATAAAATCAACATCCCTTCCGATGAAATAAAAAGCATCGTTTCAAAATAAGATAAAAAATGCAGGAAATAGAAAGAAAATTCTTGGTTCGGGATGATTCCTATAAAAAAGAAGCGCAAAAGCATACACATATTATTCAAGGGTTTTTAAATACACATCCGGAGCGGACGGTACGCGTACGAATTTATGGAAATCAAGGAAAGCTTACAATCAAAGGAAAATCAAATGCTTCTGGAACTACGCGTTTTGAATGGGAACATGACATTTCAAAAGAAGAATCCGAAGCCTTATTGAAATTGTGCGAACCGGGTATCATCGACAAAATTCGATATGAGGTGACCGTAGATTCTCATGTTTTTGAAGTAGATGAGTTTAAAGGCAGTTTTGAAGGATTGGTCATTGCAGAAATTGAATTGACTGACGAAAATGAAGTGTTTCCAAAACCGGCATGGTTGGGAGAAGAAGTAACAGAAAATCCCGCTTATTACAATTCAAATTTGATTAAGAAAATGAAAATTGAAAACTGAAAATTGAAAGTTGTCAGTTGTGGGTTGTCTGTTCTTTTTAATTGAAAATTGAAAGTTGTTCTGTATTTTTTCATTAACCATTAACCATTAACCATTAA
>CAZWVT010000015.1:0-35456 GCA_964636665.1 uncultured Flavobacteriaceae bacterium | reverse complement strand
TAATCAGGTAAATATATAAAGAATTATTTATATCAAATTTTTATTTTTAAATTTGATACCGTTATTTTACAACTCTAAAAATTAATAAAATGAAATTAAAATTACTTTTTGCCTGTTTTTTTGGCAGCATCCTGATTGCAAATGCACAATTTACAGTAAAGGATGACAATGGAAATATTATTCAAGATGGTGACATTATCGAATTTGGTTCAACGGATTACAGTGTAGCAGAACTTTTGTTTTACGTAACCAATGATCATCCGACAGACAATATATATTCTCGCGTAGAATATATTAGCCAAACCAACGCTGCCGACCCTGATTTTGAACAGTTGTGCTATGGAGAACAATGTTATTACGGGATTTCATTGGGAACCACTGTGCCGCCCGAAACAACTAATGCCGTGGAAATCATGCCCGGAAGAACAACAGGAATGGGCAACCATTTTTACTCAGACGATGAAGGTGCCGGACAAGGAAATGTGGATTTTGTATTTGCTTTTAAACAATATGAAAATGCAACGAGTTTGACGGAGGTTGGTAGTTCCATCACTTTTACATACCGGTACAATCCGTTATTGAATGTGAATGAATTTACCGTAGTAAATCTTTCTCTTCACGCAACTCAAGTTTCTGAAAAATTAACTTTGGATGTAAATGAGCCTGTTCAATATGCTATATACAATCTGCAAGGAAAACTTGTAAAACAAGAGCAATTAACTGTCGGTTACCAAGAAATTGATGTTTCAAATCTCAGTTCGCAATTATACATTGTGCAATTTAAAAATGAAGCAGGAGCGACTAAAGCTTCAAAAATTGTTGTAACTAAGGGTTAGTGTTAAGGGTTAATGGTTAATTATTAATGGTTAATGTGGGAAGTTGGAAGATGGAAGCGGGAAGATGGAAGTGACAACGCTTCCCGCTTCCCGCTTCCCGCTTCCCGCTTCCCGCTTCCCGCTTCCCGCTTCACCCGGATATGAGACACAAATTGAAGAACTTTTTTATAGTATGGGTATGGTTGGTAAGAGCTACATAAAAACAATTACAATAGTTGCTATATCGTTACTTTTTATAGGTTGCCCAAGGGAAGACTGCGATCAAAACCTCAAAGTAGCAACTATACCTAATTTAGCAACTATAGAACCATTGCAAACGGTTTACGGGGTAGGTGATAAAATAAACTCACTATTGCTATTCCTTCTAAGATTGAAAGTTTTGAGAATACAGGAGAGGCGGTAGATTTGTTGAGGTGGCGGGTATCCTAATTGTAGTAAGTACATGATTTACACGAATATAGAAAGGATTGATGAACAGGATAATATTGAGTTTGTGGTAGAGTAAACATTACTTTTTCCGCAAATTAATACCAAATTAAAATTTTCATTTAACGCTTTATGCATTTGGGTGAATAAGACAATTTAGGTAATACGTATAAAATCAAAGTAAATTTAGATAACGCTAACAAAACTCAAATTTCCAACTCCCAACTATTTATTCTCTCCATAGATACTTAATCGTTCCTCCGTAGATACTCCGTAGTTCCTCCGTAGATAGTGTGTAGGGAGTGCGTTAAAAGTGAATAATAGAGAACAAAAGTGAGTGGATGAGAGCAAAAGTGAACAAAAGGGATTGATGGCGGAATTTTTATGAGTGAAGCTTTCCATTTTCAACTTCCCTTAAGTTGGTTGACATTGTTTACTTTTGTGCAGTTAATTGCAGATAACATCAGATTATGAAAATTGATATTTTAGCTGTGGGAGCTCATCCTGACGATGTCGAATTAAGTTGTGGCGCTACTTTGGCAAAAGAAGTTGCAAACGGACGAAAAGTCGGTATTTTGGATTTGACTCGCGGAGAATTGGGAACACGCGGATCGGCAGAAATTCGCGATAATGAAAGTAAAAAAGCAGCCGAAATATTGGGTGCAGAATTTCGAGAGAATTTAGGACTTCCCGACGGTTTTTTTGAAAACAATCGCGAGTCTCAACTGGAAGTAATAAAAATCATTCGAAAATACCGACCGGAAATCGTTTTTTGCAATGCCATTGACGACAGACATATCGATCATGCAAAAGGCAGCAAACTCGTTAGTGACGCCTGTTTTTTAAGTGGATTACGACGGATAGAAACAAGTTTGGACGGAAAAACGCAGGAAGCTTGGAGACCAAAACACGTGTATCATTACATTCAATGGAAGAATATAAAACCTGATTTTGTAGTGGATGTCACCGGTTTTATCGATAAAAAACTGGAAATGATATTTGCTTTTGAAAGTCAATTTTACGATCCACAATCCGATGAACCGCAAACGCCCATCTCATCTGAGAATTTTAAAGAGAGTTTGACTTATCGCGCCCGAGATTTGGGGCGCTTGGTTGGCGTGGAATACGGAGAAGGATTTACGGCAGAAAGATACCCGGCAGTCAGCTCAATTTTCGATTTGATTTAAATTTTTCAATAAGCATTGTGCAAAGTCAATAATTGATTTATATTTGCACTGTTCTTTTCAGAACGTCAATTAACACGGTGGTTGTAGCTCAGTTGGTTAGAGCGTCGGATTGTGGTTCCGAAGGTCGCCGGTTCGAGACCGGTCATCCACCCAAAAATTTAAAATCCGTTTTCTAAATCAGAAAACGGATTTTTATTTTCAACTCGACAAATTGTTTCTTAGCAATTTATTTAAAGTTACAATTTGGCGTAGTTCTCCAATGCTTTTTTATTGACCTCGTGGATGCCGTCAAATACTTCTACTTTTAATCGATTTTTAAAGAGTTTTTTGCCCAAAAGTTCTTGTTCTGTTTTCCTTGCTTCCGTGATGTATTGGTCTTTGTTGCCGTAAAGGTAAATTGCCTTGCTCGTTTCCGGGAGATGGTCAAAATCTTCTGCTTTAAGTTCGGTCGGAACGCCTCCGGAATGCAGAATTAAAAAATTACAAACAACTTTCCTTCGTGCAACCCAACGCGTAGCTATCGAAACGCCTTGTGAATAACCCAAAACATATAATTTACATGGGTGTGAACCTATTTCTTGATTGTAAACCGCGTCAATGTAATTCAATAAATTTTCCATTTCCATGAATGTGTTTTCACGTGTCAACCAACAAGCACCTACATGTTTAAACTTGGAATCTTGATAGTATTTTGAAGGCGCTTGCGGTGCGATGATATAATTTTTTTCGGCATCCAATGTATCGAAATAATTAATAAAATATTTGCTGAGATATCCCAAACCGTGAAAGACTATCCAAATATTCTCAGTTTTTTCGGTCAATGTATTTAATGTGGAAAAAGTGTTGGTAGAAGTGTAAGAAACTGTTTTCGTTTGACTCATTTTTTTTTGCTATTTTGTACTTTTACAAATGTAAATTAAACCGATGAAGAATACTAAAGATGAGATTTTAAAAGCGTGTAACGAGATGTGTAAAAACACGCTGATGGAAACCCTTAAAATTGAATTTATCGATGTGGGAGAAGATTATTTGACAGCAAGAATGCCGGTATCTTCCAAAGTGCATCAGCCGGATGGAGTGCTTCATGGTGGTGCTTCTGTGGCATTGGCAGAAAGCGTTGGGAGTGCAGCTGCTTTTATGTTTTTAAATTCAAAGGATAGTATGGTACGCGGAATTGAAATTGCTGCAAATCATGTAAAAAGCATCAGTGACGGATTTGTTTATGCGCAGGCAAAAATCCTTCATAAAGGAAGAACCACGCAACTCTGGCAAATTTCAATTACAAATGAACAAGACGAACTTATTTCAATGATTAAATTAACCACCATAACACTTACTAAAAACAAATGAACTTTGAAAACTTCTTAAATCGACTTGCCCAACATTATGAAAAACAACTGCCTTTTGCTCTTTTTTCGCTTCCCAATCAAAATGAAGTAAAAGCATTTTTACAACAAACTTCCCAACTCTACAACAACCAAAACCTGAATCTTGACGGTTATGTAATGGCGCCGTTTAATCCGAAGGAACAAACTGTGTGCATTCCATTATCGGAAAGTGAAATCTTGACTACCATTTTTGACAGCGAGGAATACCCTTTTAATCGCGTTGAAATTCAAGAAACCAAACAAGAAGAGGATGCGCATAAAGAATTGGTGAACAAGACCATTTCATTTATCAGAGAAGGAAATTCAAAAAAAATTGTAATCTCTCGGAGAAAGAAATTACCGCTTGAATTTTTTTCCATTCGCACTTTAATTGAACAAATTTTAAAAGTACATCCGGTCGCTTATCGTTATTTGTGGTATCATCCCAAAACCGGAATTTGGTGTGGCGCAACTCCTGAGACTTTGGTTTCCGTAAAAGAAAATGTGTTTAAAACCATGGCCTTGGCTGGAACGCAAGCTTTTAAAACCGGAGAAATTACTTGGCGCAAAAAAGAAAAAGACGAACAACATTTTGTTACAGAGGCCATCTTGGAAGACTTAAAACCATATGTGGATGATGTCCAAGTAGGGGAGTTGGAAACCATTCGTGCGGGAAGTTTGCTGCATCTCAAATCGGATATTTGGGGAAATTTAAAAGAAGCCCCCGAATCTTTGTCAAAAATTATAAGCAAAATGCATCCCACGCCGGCAGTTTGCGGCACGCCACAAGATGTTTCTCTTGATTTCATAGTTAATGAAGAAATGGATTCGCGAGAATTTTACACAGGTTTTGTCGGGATGTTGGAGGATCAAACCAAATCTGCGCAGTTTATGGTAAATCTCAGAAGCATGAAAATTCAAGACGGATTGGCAACAATTTATATCGGTGGTGGAATTACAGCCGATTCCGATGCTTCTGAGGAATGGACAGAAACACACAACAAAATGCAAACGATGGTGCAAGTTTTAAAACCCATGCTTTAGATGCAAGTGTTTATGACTATCTTTGCGCGCTATGAAACATTCCAGTAAAAAACTTTCCCAAACGCTTGTTTTATTATGTCAGGAAAAGGGAATTGAGCATATAGTGATTTCACCGGGTTCGCGAAATGCACCTTTGACAATCGGTTTTGCAAGCAATCCTTTCTTTAAATGTTTTAGTATCGTCGATGAACGTGCAGCGGCATTTTTTGCCTTGGGAATTGCACAACAAATCCGCCGGCCGGTAGCTGTAGTTTGTAGCTCAGGTTCTGCGGTTTTGAATTATTATCCGGCCGTTGCCGAAGCTTATTACAGCAACATTCCGCTGGTTGTTCTTTCTGCCGATCGCCCTTCGGAATTGATAGATATCGGTGACGGACAGACAATTCGACAAGAAAATATTTTCGAAAAACACATTCATTATAATGCCAATTGCCATCACGACGAAGCTTTTCAAGAAAAGAATGAAATAGAAATTAACAAAGCCCTCAACGAAGCAATAAAGCAAAACGGTCCTGTTCATATTAATTTGCCTTTTGCAGAACCATTATATGAAGTTGTTGATAATCCGATAGTTAATCCCCAAAATATTCCTATCGAAAAGGAAGATGAAAATCCAATTGAATGGGAAAGTTTTTCCGAAAAATGGAGCAGAAGTAAGAAAAAGATGATTTTGGTCGGCACGCTTTTTCCAAACAGTTTGTCGCCGGAAATTATTGACCGTCTGGCAAATGATGAAAGCGTATTGGTTTTAACCGAAACCACTTCCAATTTGCATCATTCAAAGTTTATCCCCGCAATTGACCAACTGATAACTTCTTTGGACGCATCTGAATTTGAAAACCTTAGACCGGATATTTTGGTAACTTTTGGCGGCATGGTAATCTCCAAAAGAATCAAAGCGTTTTTGAGAAAATTCACGCCCAAACATCATTGGCATATTGATGAAAGACAAGCACTCGACACTTATTTTGTTTTGGAAAATCATGTAAAAATGAAAGTCGATAATTTTTTTGATAAACTTTTTACAAAAATTGAATTAGTCCAAAGCGATTATCAAAAAAACTGGTTGGAAATCAGAGATTATCGGGTTTCAAAACATAAAAAATATAGCGAAGAAATTCCTTATTCTGATTTTAGTGTTTTTCAAAAGATATTCGAACTATTGCCGAATAACATACAGCTGCAATTAAGCAACAGCGCTACGGTTCGTTATGCGCAACTTTTTAATTTACCCAAGGATGTTCAAGTGTTTTGCAATCGTGGAACCAGTGGAATTGATGGCAGTGTGAGTACAGCAGTCGGAGCGGCTTATGCTTCGGAATTACCTACGATTTTGGTTACCGGAGATTTGAGCTTATTTTATGACAGCAACGGATTGTGGAACGCCCATATCCCCGGTACATTCAAGATAATTGTAGTCAATAACAGCGGTGGCGGAATTTTCAGAATCCTTCCGGGAGAAAAAGACACCGAGATATTTGACACCTATTTTGAAACAAAACATCATCTAACAGCAATCGATCTTGCGCGTATGTATAATTTTGATTATCAGTCTATTTCATCTGAAAATGATTTGGAGGAAACGCTCAAACAGTTTTATAAACAAGAAGCAGGTCCGGCAATGTTGGAAATTATGACACCAAATAATGTGAACGACCTCGTGTTATTGGAATATTTTAAGTACATTAAATAAACCATTTAAAAGTATGAGATTATGATAAAACTCGGAGAATACAACACATTAAAAATATTGAGGGAGACGGAACCCGGATTGTTTTTAGGTGATGAAGAAGGCACTGACATCTTGCTTCCGCATAAATACAAACCCGAGGCATATTCATTGGGAGATTCGTTAGATGTTTTTGTTTATTTAGACCACGAAGAGCGTCCGATTGCCACTACTTTGGAGCCATTTGTTAAATTGAATGAATTTGGTTATCTCCATTGTGCCGCAGTAACCGAAGTAGGTGCATTTTTAGATTGGGGTTTGGAAAAACAATTGTTTGTTCCGTTTCAAGAGCAAGCTCGGAAAATGAAACAAGGAAGTTGGTACATTGTTTATATGTATTTGGATGAAATCACAAATCGATTGGTAGCATCCAGCAAAACTGACCGTTTTCTTGACAATAAAGAATTAACGGTTTCCGAATTTGAGAAAGTAGATATTCTCGTTACGCACATTACGGACAAAGGCGCAAATGTCATAATCAACGGAAAACACAAAGGATTAATTTACTTAGAAGATATTTTTGAAGACATCCGAACCGGCGACAAATTGCCGGCGTACATCAAAAAAATACGTCCTGATAATAAAATTGATGTGGTTTTACAAGAACCCGGATACAAAAGCATTGAGCCGAATGCAGAATACATTCGCACTGAATTGGAAGCGGCCGGCGGTTTTTTGCCGCTTCATGACAAATCTGCTCCGGAAGAAATAAAAAACATGTTGGGAATGAGTAAAAAGAGTTTTAAAAAAGCCATCGGTACTTTATTTAAAGACCGAATCATTGCAATTAAAGACGACGGAATCGAATTGTTGTAAATACCAAAAATCTAAAATCTTCTTCCGCTTCCGATGCGATAAGGCGCACAACGCGGACATAATCCGAAAGGCGGGCAATGATCGGCAACAAAAAATCCGCGCGCTGCATCTTTGTATGCTGTATTTTTAACGCGTGTTGCACCGTCGGCGGAATAGCTTGAATTTCCACCATAAACTCCATATTCACGAGGATCGATAGACAATTCAATAGAAGAATCCTGATAAGATTCAGAGGCTATCATGGCTTCCATCATATTGACAGGTTCTCTAAAGTTTTGTCGATTCAGTTGGAAATTTGAAAATCGGGAGGAAGAAGTATTGGCTTTTGATTGTAAAATAGAAACAGGCGAATCAAAAACATTTGGAACGACAGGCAGCTCTACAAAATTTAATTTTCCTTTGTAAGATTCAAATTCCAGTTGTGCCGAGACTGCTAACGGGAATAAAAAGAAAATAAATATCCACTTTTTCATAACTCCAAAGATATCAAATTTCAAGCCAATTTAAGAATACAATGAAAGGGAAATGGAAAAATCCATTATGAATTTTTATCTTAATTGATTAAGTTACAAATAACTTCTAAGTCTTAAAACGAAGCGGTCTTAGGTCTTCATTAACCTATATCTTCTTATTCCATTTCAATCTCAAGCTGTTAGTAACCACACTAACGCTGCTCAGTGCCATAGCGGCTCCGGCAATCATCGGGTTGAGCAAAAATCCGTTAAAAGGATAGAGAATTCCTGCTGCAATCGGAATTCCGATAACGTTGTAAATAAACGCCCAAAACAGGTTTTGTTTAATCGTCGTTACTGTTTGTTTTGACAATCTTATCGCTTGTGGGATTTTCATTAAATCGGAAGAAATAATTGTCATTTTAGCCACATCCATTGCAATGTCCGAGCCTTTCCCCATAGCAATACTCACATCTGCCGTTGCCAATGCGGTACTGTCATTAATTCCGTCTCCAACCATCGCAACGGTTTTTCCTTGTTCTTGTAATTGTTGGACAAATTCAGCTTTATCTTGTGGTAAAACTTCAGCTTTGTAATTTTTAATTCCGGTTTGTGTGGCGACAGCTTTTGCAGTTGATTCATTATCGCCGGTTAACATATATAACTCAATTCCAAGATCCTGTAGTTCTTTAATTGCAGTGACAGAAGTTTCTTTTATTTTATCGGAAATAGCAATAACCGAAAGTGCCTGTTGATCGTCGGAAAACCAAATAACCGTTTTTGAATCTGCTTCCCATTCAGAAGCCTTTTGATTCAATTTTTCAGAAATCTGAATGTTGTTTTCTTTCATAAGATTACGGTTTCCGACAAAATAAGATTTATGATTATAAATTGCTTTTGCACCTTTTCCGGTAAGGCTTTCAAAATTCGTTATTTCTACAGGATTGATATCAGGATAATGCTTAACGACTGCATCTGCCAACGGATGTTCGGACTGTTTTTCAATTCCTACCAAAACAGCCTTGTTTTCTTCTTGTTTATCCAGCCATTTTTCGTCGGTAATAACAGGTTTTCCTTCGGTGATGGTTCCGGTTTTGTCCAAAATTACGGCATCTACTTTTTTTGTCAATTCCAGACTTTCAGCGTTTTTAATCAAGATACCTTTTTCCGCTCCTTTACCCACGCCGACCATAATGGCTGTTGGTGTTGCCAATCCCAAAGCACACGGACACGCAATAACCAAAACAGTAATGGCCGCCAAAAGACCGTGAACCAAACCGCTTTCTCCGCCTAAAATAATCCATAGAATAAAAGTGAGAATTGCAATTCCGATAACGACGGGAACAAATATTCCGGCAATTTTATCGACTAATTTTTGTACCGGCGCTTTACTTCCTTGGGCATCTTGAACCATCTTGATAATCTGGGCAAGCATCGTTTCTTTTCCTACTTTTACAGCGCTAAATTGAAAACCGCCTTTTTGGTTGATTGTTCCGGCAAAAACTTTTTCATTTTCTTTTTTATGCACGGGAAGCGGCTCACCACTCAACATGCTTTCATCGACATAAGAATCTCCGGAGGTTACAATTCCGTCAACTGCAATTTTTTCTCCTGGCTTTACCAAAATTGTGTCGCCTACTTGAATCTCTTCAATCGGAATTTGTTTTTCCGTTCCGTTATCAATTACACTGACGGTTTTAGGTTGCAGTCCCATCAGTTTTTTAATAGCGGAAGAGGTGCTGTCTTTGGCTCTTTCTTCCATAAACTTTCCGATGAGAATAAATGTGATAATAACCGCCGCAGCTTCAAAATAAACGTGTGCTTCCAAGCCTCTTTGTTCCCAAAAATCCGGATAAACCATATTGAAAACACTAAAAATGTAGGCGATTCCCGTACTCAGCGCAACAAGCGTGTCCATATTGGCTTTTTTGTGTTTGGCTTGTTTCCAGGCATTTATAAAAAAATCTCTTCCCAACCACAAAACAACAGGGGTGGAGAAAAACCACATAATCTCATTGGCATAAGGAATATTCATAAAAAACATTCCAATCATAAAAACCGGAAAAGACAGAATGACGGCCCAAATCGTTCTTTGTTTAAGCTGATTGAGTTTCTTTTGGTGTAGCTCATCAATTTTTTCTTGTTGGACTTTTTCGTCCTCAATCAATAAATCGTAACCAACGCCTTGAAGCGCTTTTTGGAGTTTATAGATGTCGGTTAATTCAGGTTCGTATTTAACATTTAAGTTGCCGGTAGCAAAATTGACCGAAGCATTTACAACGCCGGATTCATCAGATACAATATTTTCCGCACTGCTTGCACACGCAGCACAAGTCATTCCTAAAACAGGAAACGACTGATCTATAATTGCTGTATTTGAAGTTTTATCTTTTTTCATAATCACTCATATTTTATAACAATACAAATTTGGCAATAAAGAATGGCTCTGTGCTTGTAGATTTATGGGAATGATTTGTAACTTTTAAAATCGATAGGATAATAAATTCTCAAACTTCATCCAGCGATTTTCTTCGATTCATTCCGATTTTTTTAAAATGGCTGGGTGAAAGTCCGGTGACTTTCTTAAACTGATTGCTCAAATATGAAACACTTGAATAATTTAATTGAAAAGCAATTTCACTTAAAGTCAATTCATCATAAACTAAAAGTTCTTTCACCCTTTCTATTTTTTGATTGATAAAATATTTTTCAATGGTAGTTCCTTCAATTTCGGAAAATAAATTGGACAAGTAATTATAGTCATGATGAAGTTCACTGCTTAAAAATTCTGAAAGGTTGGTTTTTAGAGAATTATCCTGCTGATGAACCAAATCAATAATTAGTGTTTTTATTTTTTGGATAATCCTGCTTCTTTTATCATCAATAATTTCAAAACCCAAAGGAGTTATGGCTTTTTCCAAAAGTGTACGTTGTTCATCAGTAAGTACATCTTTCAGGTGGACCTCTCCCAAAGTAATGTTTTGAATTGGGATTTTAAGGTTATTCAATTCGTTTTCAATCATCATGATGCAACGGTTGCAAACCATGTTTTTTATATAAATAGTGGACATTTTCAAGAATTTTAATAAAAGTAAAGATAAGAAATTAAGAGGGGGATGATTGTCGGTAAATGAGATTGTGTAATGGAGATTTTAACTCAAATCTTTTTTCAGTATGTTTTTTAAATCTTCCCAATCATCATACAAAATAAATTCGCCGTCTCTGATGTAAGAAACTTGTCCGCTTTCTTCTGAAACGACCAAAGCAAGCGAGTCTGTTTTTTCTGTGATTCCAACTGCCGCACGATGACGCAAACCGAATCGGTCGGGAATATTTCTGTCATTGGAAACCGGTAAAATCACTCGGGTAGCTGTAATCATATCGTCTTCAATGATGATAGCACCGTCGTGAAGCGGACTGTTTTTAAAGAAAATACTTTCTATGATAGGAGTGTTTACTTTAAGTTCCATTTCATCACCGCTGTTTTTTACAAAATCCAGACTGTTGTTACGTTGAATGACAATCAAGGCGCCCGTAAAGGTGCTGGAGAATTTTTTACTAGCTTCAATAATGCTGTTTATGCTCGATTGTTGTTTTTCATCAGCACGAAAAAAAAGAAATTGTTTTGAAAAAACTTTTCGAAATGCAAAATTGGTGGAGCCCAACATCAGTAAAAACTTTCGGATTTCCGGTTGAAAAACAATAACCAGAGCAATCATCCCGACACCTAAAAATCCACCGATTATTTTACTTAACAATTCCATTTCAAGGAGTTGCGTAAATACAAAAATCGCATAGACTATAATCAATCCGACCAAAATATTGATGGCTACAGTTCCTTTTACAAGGTTGTATAAATAGTACAATAGAAATGCCACAAGGACAATATCTACAATATCAATGATGCGAATATCAAAGTAGTTCAAGGATGAGTTTTTTGTAAAAGTAATTTAATTTTCTGATAGCATGAAAAATCACGGATTAAGGTTTTGGATTAATTTGATGCATTCCATCGCTTCTTTAACATCGTGAACCCTTAGAATTGCACTTCCATTCAAAATTGCCACCGTGTTCATTGCGGTAGTTCCGTTTAATGCTTCTTGTGGGGAGATTCCAAGGGTTTTATATATAAAAGATTTCCGCGACATTCCTGATAAAATAGGAACTTCCAGCGATTTGAATAGATTTAAATTCTTTAATAATTCAAAACTTTGCTGTGGTGTTTTTGCAAATCCAAATCCCGGATCTACAATAATGTCATTGATTCCGACTGCTCGCGCTTTATAAATTTTATCCGATAAATCATAGATAATTTCGGTTGTGATGTTGTCGTAATCCGTATGTTGCGTCATCGTTTTCGGTGTTCCGCGCATATGCATTAAAATATAAGGCACTTGGAGATTGGCAACAGTAGGAATCATTTCAGAATCCAAATCGCCTCCGGAAATATCGTTGACAATCGCAGCGCCATGTTCCACCGCCGCACGAGCTACTTCACTCCGAAAAGTATCTATGGAAATCAGCGTGTCGGGAAAATGAGTTAAAATTAAATCAATCGCAGGAATGGCGCGGTTAATTTCTTCTTCAACAGAAATATCCTCCGCATTGGGACGGCTGCTGTATCCGCCGACGTCGATAAATGTGGCGCCATCAGTCAGCATTTTTTCCACTTGGTTTAAAATTGCCGATTCTGAAACGCTTTTTCCACCGTCATAAAAGGAATCCGGTGTGATATTCACGATTCCCATAACTTTTGGAATCGAAAAATCAATAAGAGATTGCTTGCAGTTTATAGTAGCCAAATTTTTATATGCTATATTTACCCGAAAATTACGTAAAAACTTTCAATTGAAAATGAAAGATACCTCAAATCAATACAATACTCAAGTTACGAAGTGCAGAACGTTGTTTATCAATAAAATGCACGATTACGGCAGTGCTTGGAGAGTGATGCGGCTGCCTTCCCTTACAGACCAAATATTTATAAAAGCGCAACGAATTCGCAGTTTGCAAGAAAATACCGAACAAAAAATAGCAGAAGATGAAGTTTCGGAATTTATCGGAATTGTAAATTATTCCACCATGGCGCTTATTCAATTTAAACTCGGCGTTGTGGAAAAACCGGATTTGTCCGTTGAAGAAGCTTCTCAACTTTACGATGAAGAAATTGCATTGACCAAACAGTTGATGATGGATAAAAACCACGATTATAATGAAGCTTGGCGCGATATGAGGATTAGCTCTTTGACAGATTTAATTCTACAAAAAATATTGAGGATAAAACAAATTGAAAACAACAAAGGAAAAACGCGCGTTTCTGAAGGTGTAGATGCCAATTATCAAGATATGATAAATTACGCTGTTTTTGCATTGATTCTTATTGACGAACAAACTGAAACTAAAGAAAAAGAAACAACAACCCCAATTAAATTAACTTAAAATGAGATATTTAGTAGGATTTGCACGAATTGTAGTAGGCCTTTTATTTATTTTTAGTGGTCTGATCAAACTCAACGATCCCATAGGGTTCTCTTTTAAACTGCAAGATTACTTTGCTCCTGAAGTTTTAAACTTAGAGTTTTTGGTTCCTTATTCGCTCGGTTTGGCAATCATGATTGTGATTGTAGAAGTTCTTCTCGGAGTTACGCTTTTGCTGGGTTATATGCGCAAGCTTACCTTGTGGTTGCTGCTGTTGATGATAGTGTTTTTTACTTTTCTAACATTTTACTCCGCATATTTTAATAAAGTAACGGATTGCGGTTGTTTTGGTGACGCCATTCCGCTTACCCCGTGGGAATCTTTTTGGAAAGATGTTATTTTATTGATTCTGATTCTCATTTTATTTATCGGAAAAAGATACATCCGACCGATTTTTACAACCAATATCCGAAGTATTGTTGTGTTTATTACCTTTATATTTTGTCTTGGAATTGGCTATTATGTTTTGCAACATTTGCCGATTATCGATTTCAGAGCTTATA
This sequence comes from uncultured Flavobacteriaceae bacterium, assembly GCA_964636665.1. Lineage (GTDB taxonomy): Bacteria > Bacteroidota > Bacteroidia > Flavobacteriales > Flavobacteriaceae > JAAYLC01. The sequence goes on along the minus strand of CAZWVT010000015.1, from coordinate 21,618 downwards.
AAATAGGAAATAATATTTTAGAAGGAATGAGCATGCCGGAAGATGCTCCACAAGCTGTCTATGAATATAAATGGAAGTTTAACATAAACGGAAAAGAGGAAATCATAACAACTACCGGAGATTATCCAAATGTGGACGGCGAATTTATAGATGTTGAAACCAGAATGGTGGAAGAAGGCTATATCCCGCCAATTAGCGATTTTACTATTGAAAAAAATGGAGAGGACTACACCGATGTGTTTTTAAATCATCCGAATCTTATCGTGGTCGTTGCCTATAGTATGCACAACACGGAAAAAGAGGGCTACAATGCAATTAAACAAGTTACTGACAGAGCAAATGAACTTGGATATGAGGTAATTGGTTTGTCGGCTTCATCAGATGAACTTACTTCTCAATTAAAAGCAGAATACGATTTAAATTTTGATTTTTATTTCAGTGATGAAACTGTGCTTAAAACCATTGTCCGAAGCAATCCGGGATTAGTTGAACTTCAGGAAGGAACAATTATGCAAAAACTACATTGGAATGATGCCGGAAAACTTAAATTATCTCAAGTTGAAAATCCAAAATCAGTACTTGACAAAGAACAATTAAAAAGAGAATTGGACAGCATTGCTACACGTATTGAACTTTTTGAAAAAATGATGCAAACTCAGAATGTAGAAGAACGCATGGCAATAGGAAGAGAATTCGGATTGACAGAAGACGAAGCAAAAGGCGATTTGTCTCCGATTCAAACAGAAATGGATCGTTCAAATTACCGGTATTTGGCTGAAATTATCAAAAATCACGGTTATCCCGGACGAAGTATGGTAGGAGAACCGACTTATCTAACAGGATATGAAATTTTAAAAAGACAACCGGAAGAAATAGAAAATTATATTGTGATGCTTCATGAAGTTGCAGAATCCGGGGAACTTCCTAAAACCCGGTATGCCACTCTGGAAGATTTGTTGTTGATGTACAAAGGAGAACCTCAAAAATACGGAACGCAAGGATATATCGACAGCAGCGGAAATCCATATATTTGGCCGATTGACAATCCCGAAACAGTAAATGAACGCAGAGTAAATGCAGGATTTAACACGACTATAGAAGAATACGCAAAAGAGTTGTTTGGTGAAGATTTCGTTTACCGTCCGGTTACTCTTGAGGAAGTGCTTTAAACATTAGTTTTCGTGATACGATATGTATTAAAAAAAATAGGGTATTTATTGTTGACACTCTGGGGTGTCGTGACTGTTATTTTTTTGTTGTTTACGCTGTTGCCGGGAGATCCCGCTCGCATGATGTTGGGGCAAAATGAAACTGCCGAACAAATCGAGATGGTAAAAAAAAAATATGGATTTGACCAACCTTTATCTGTCCAATACATACGCTATTTAAATGATTTATCACCGATTTCTTTTCACAGCACCAACACAGAAGATTATACTTATTTCGGTGAAAAATACACAGGCATTTCCTTGGTTGAACTTGGAAATATAACTGTTGCTATAAAGGCACCTCATTTACGGGAATCTTTTCAAAAAAACGGTAAAGCTGTCACTCAGGTAATAGGAGAAACGTTGCCTAATACCATAATTTTAGCAGTTTCGGCAATAATTATAGCGGTATTTTTAGGCGTTTTTTTAGGAATTGTTGCCGCTCTTTTTAAAGACCGTTTTATCGATAAATTGATTCAGTTTCTAAGCACTTTGGGAATGAGTCTGCCGTCTTTTTTCAGTGCTATTTTATTTGCTTGGGTTTTTGGATTCTTGCTTCACGAATATACAAACCTGGAAATGACAGGTAGCCTCTATGAAGTGGACGATTTTGGCACACGGAAATACATTCAATTAAAAAATTTGATTCTTCCTGCGGTAGTACTCGGAATCCGACCATTGGCTGTTGTGTCTCAACTAATGCGAAATTCATTGCTGGAAGTTCTCGAGCAAGATTATATTCGGACTGCAAGAGCAAAAGGTTTAAGCTTAAATCGCATGGTTAGAAAACACGCATTGCGGAATTCCTTGAATCCTGTGGTAACCGCTGTTTCAGGTTGGTTTGCTTCAATGTTGGCAGGAGCCGTTTTTGTAGAATACATTTTCGGGTGGAATGGTTTGGGAAAAGAAATTGTAGATGCGCTAAATACTTTGGATTTGCCGATAATAATGGGAGCGGTACTGACAATTGCCACTATTTTTATTGTGATTAATATTGTAGTCGATATAATATACGGATGGCTCGATCCGAAAATTCGAGTTTAAATGATATTTATAACAAGTTTAATACATTCTATAAATGAGAACAAAAATCGTTGCAGGAAATTGGAAAATGAATCACGACTTATCGGATACAGAAAGTTTTTTAGGAGATTTTAAAAAGCAACTCTTCCCCGAAGATGTATCTGTTATGATTGCTCCGTCATACACACATTTATTCCATTCATTTCAATCGTTAAAAGAACATCCCATTCGCGTTATTGCACAAAATATGCACGAGGAAGATTCAGGTGCATTTACTGGCGAGGTTTCTGCAAAAATGCTAAAAAGCGTGGGCGTTTCTACTGTTATTCTCGGACATAGCGAACGCAGAATAATTTTTGGAGAATCTCATGAACTTTTAAAGAAAAAAGTAGATGCCGCTCTAAAAAATGAGATGGATGTTATTTTTTGCGTAGGAGAGTCCTTGGAAGACAGAAAAAATGCATCTCAAGAAAAAGTGGTAAAAACACAGCTTGAAGAAAGTGTTTTTCATCTTGATAATTCACAAATGAAGCAAATAATTATTGCTTATGAACCAATTTGGGCAATTGGAACAGGAGAAACAGCAACTCCCAAGCAAGCACAAGAAATGCATCGCTTCATCAGAAAAACCATACGTGAAAAATATTCAGAAATAATAGCAGATAATATTCAAATACTTTATGGAGGAAGTGTAAAACCCGACAATGCCAAAACAATATTTTCTCAAGAAGATGTAGATGGAGGACTCATTGGCGGAGCATCGCTTAAGGTTGATAGTTTTATGGAAATAATCAATGCCGCATCTTCTAAAAAAGAATAAAATGGCGCATCATTATCATGAATATATTTTTACGGTAAGTCCTCATCAACCCGGAACCGAAATCCTTATTGCAGAATTAGGCGATGTCGGATTTGAAAGTTTTATGGAAACCGAAGAGGGTGTAAAAGCATACATAGCCGATGACTTATGGAGAAAAGACATTCTGGACAATATAGATGTTTTACAATCCAATGAATTTAAAATCGCTTATGATTATTCCAAAATAGAACAAGTAAATTGGAATGAAGAATGGGAACGCAATTTCGAACCTATTGAAGTGAATGAAAACTGTGTGGTTCGAGCTCCTTTTCACGAAAAAAGAGGTGTTGCTTACGAATTGATAATCACTCCGAAAATGTCATTCGGAACGGGACATCACGAAACGACTTATATGATGCTTCAATACATTCTTGAAGATGATTTTAAAGATACTTCCGTGCTGGATATGGGATGCGGCACCGCTGTTTTGGCGATTTTGACCGAAAAAAGAGGCGCAAAAAACATTGACGCCATTGATATTGATGAATGGTGTGTAGAAAATTCAAAAGAGAATATCGAACAAAATAATTGTTCCAAAATAACCGTTATTCAAGGTGAGGCATCTATTTTGGAAACAAATAAATACGATGTTGTTATTGCCAATATCAATCGCAATATCTTGTTGGAAGATATGAAAATGTATGCAAAAGCAATGAAATCTGATGCGGTTTTGTATATCAGTGGATTTTATTCGGAAGATTTAGACGCTTTAAAATCACATTGCGCGCAGTTTAAACTTGAATTTATAAGCAAAAAAGAGAAAAATAATTGGAATGCTGCAAAGTTTATAAGAAATTGATTAATTTTATAAAATGCTGAATGAATGTAATTTATCGATTATTATGAGTACAAGAGAAAAAGTCAAAGAAGATTTACAGATAGATGTATTGAAGAGCAAACAGAATGAAATAGTTCTTTTTAACGACGATGTCAATACATTTGATCATGTAATTGACACATTAATAGATGTTTGCGACCACAATCCCGAACAAGCCGAACAATGTGCGATTATCGTGCATTTTAAAGGAAAATGTACTGTAAAAACCGGGGAATATGACGATTTAAAACCCAGATGCACGCTGTTGTTGCAAGCCGGATTAAGTGCGGAAATAATCTAAATTATTTTTTTCGAGATTCTTTGTCCTATATCTACGGAAAATTATATATTTGCACCCGCAAACAAGGCGTCGTGGCGCAACTGAATAGCGCATCTGATTACGGCTCAGAAGGTTGCAGGTTTGAATCCTGCCGACGTCACAAAATATCGATAAATACAAAAACAACTTGTTGATTTCCGGCAAGTTTTTTTTGTTTCAATACTTCGTCTCTCTTTAATTTTTCTGAAATTTAGACATTCTTAAAAACTTCAACGGATGATGTCCCGATGTAAATTTATATCTTAGAGAATTATTTCCAAATCGACTAATAACTGAACTATGAATATCAAAGATTTTATTCGAACCATCCCTGATTTTCCCAAACCCGGAGTTCATTTTAGAGACATCACTCCACTATTGTCAAATCACAACGCAACAGAAGCTTGTGTTACGAAACTTGCTGAAATGTTGGAAGGACAGCAAATAGATAAAGTAGCCGCCGTCGAATCTCGTGGATTTTTCTTCGGAATTTTATTGGCACAACGTCTGGGTGTGGGATTTGTACCAATCCGAAAACCGGGAAAATTACCGTATGAAACTTTATCGGAAACCTACGATTTGGAATACGGCACAGATGCGTTGGAAATTCATAAAGATGCTATTTCCAAAGGGGAAAGAATCTTGTTGCATGACGATGTTTTGGCAACAGGAGGAACTGCATTGGCAGCAACACGGCTTATCGATAGATTGCAAGGAAATTTGGTTCAATGTAATTTTTTACTTGAGATTGAAGCACTTTCCGGACGGGATAAATTAACACAATTCTCGGTAAAATCGTTGATGACTTTTTAGTTTTAATCCAATGCATTTTTTGTAACCCACAATCTAAAACCAAAAAGCAATAGCTGAAACTTGTTGGCATGCTCCAATTGCACGCCTGATTTTGTAAAACTGGGAAGTATTTTCTTATTAGTCCTTGCTAATATTTTAAAGATTTTTTTTCTCATCTCAAGTATTCAATCATTCCAAGATACACATTTTATTTTGATTTTTATTGGTCGCTTGATTTTATTAGTCCTGTCGTAATTATATGTCTTTTTTAAGAGTCTCTATCCAAATTAGGGGGATCCTGTTAAAAAACGAATAATTTTTTTAATTAACCCCTGTGTTTTTCTCATCGTTTTTCAAAATAAATTATATTTGAAGAATTTTCAAAACTACCATATTATGTCCACTTTACGATTTTATGCGGTTAAAGAATCTTTAAATCGTGTACCGGTTCAAATTGAAGAAACCGAACGACGTTCCGATATTTTCGGAAAAAATGTTTTTAATGAAACTGCCATGCGTCAATATTTGACTCAAGATTCCTTCCGTAGTGTTATGGACGCTATTGAAAAAGGCACTAAAATAGACAGAAATCTCGCCGATCATATTTCCACCGGGATGAAAGAGTGGGCAATATCCAAAGGAGCTACACATTACACGCATTGGTTTCAACCGTTAACAGGAGCAACAGCCGAAAAACACGATGCTTTTTTCCAAACTCTTGAAAAAAATGGACATGCCATTGAAAAATTTGGCGGAACGCAGTTGGTGCAACAAGAACCCGATGCATCGAGTTTTCCAAGTGGCGGAATTCGGAATACTTTTGAAACCCGAGGATATACCGCTTGGGATCCGACTTCTCCGGCTTTTATTTATGGGTCAACTTTGTGTATTCCCACAGTATTTGTATCCTATACAGGAGAAGCATTGGATTATAAAACACCGCTTTTACGATCGCTTCAAGCAATAGATTTTGCTGCAACCGAAGTGGCAAAATACTTTGATAAAAATGTCACCAAAGTAAATACAACGTTGGGGTGGGAGCAGGAATATTTTTTAGTGGACAGCGCCATGGCTGCTTCTCGTCCGGATATTACGTTGGCAGGAAGAACTTTATTGGGACATACGGCTGCTAAAGGCCAACAATTAGACGACCATTATTTTGGATCGATTCCGAGTCGTGTTTTGAACTATATGAGACATTTGGAGAAAGAATGTTTGTTGCTTGGAATTCCCGTAAAAACCAGACACAATGAAGTCGCACCGAGTCAGTATGAATTGGCACCAATCTTTGAAGAGGCGAATTTGGCGGTAGATCACAATTCATTATTGATGGATTTGATGCAGAAAATAGCAGAAAAACATAATTTTAAAGTGCTTTTTCACGAAAAACCATTTGCAGGCGTGAACGGAAGCGGAAAGCACAACAATTGGTCTTTGTCAACCAATACCGGCGTAAACTTGCTGAGTCCGGGTACCACACCGACGAAAAACCTTCAATTTCTTACCTTTTTTATCAATACAATTAAAGCCGTCAATGAATATGAGGCTTTAATGAGAGCTTCAATTGCCAGTGCCGGAAACGATTACAGATTGGGTGCCAATGAAGCGCCACCTGCTATTATGTCGATTTTTGTAGGCTCACAATTGACTCAAGTTTTAGACCAATTAGAGAAAGTAGCACCGGGAAAACTCACTCCGCAGGAAAAATCAGATTTAAAACTAAATGTAGTCGGGAAAATTCCTGAAATCCTTCTGGATAATACAGACAGAAACAGAACTTCGCCTTTTGCTTTTACGGGAAATAAATTTGAGTTTCGCGCAGTGGGTTCAACGGCAAATTGTGCCAATCCAATGACTGTACTCAATACGATAGTAGCAAAACAATTACATGATTTTAAGAGCCGGGTAGATTATTTGCGCAAAGAAAATAAGATGAAGAAAGACGATGCTATATTTAATGTGCTTCGTGAATACATCAAAGATTCAAAACGCATCAGATTTGAAGGAGATGGTTATGGACAAGCTTGGGAAATTGAGGCAAAAAAACGCGGATTGAGTAATTTTAAAAATACTCCGGAAGCACTTCGCGCAAAAGTTGATAAAAAGACTGTTGAACTTTTTGAGAAAATGAAAATTTTAAGTCGTGTGGAAATTGAAGCGCGTCATGCCATCGAACTTGAAGAATATACAATGCGTATGCAAATCGAAGGTCGAATTTTGGGAGATATCGCAAGAAATCATATCATTCCTACTGCCATTCAATATCAAAATATCTTGCTCGATAATGTTCAAGGGTTAAAAAGCATTTACGGTCCGGATTTTAAACAACACGGAACGGAACAAATGCATCTTATTGAAGAAATAAGCAAGCATATTGCCAGTATAAATAAAGGCATTACAGAATTGATTCAAGCCCGTAAAGTAGCAAATAATATTACAAATTTGGAAGACAAAGCATTTGCTTATCACAATGCGGTAAAACCGTATTTTGATGTAATTCGTTATCATTGTGACAAATTGGAATTGTTTGTCGATGATGAATTATGGCCAATGACAAAGTATCGCGAATTGTTGTTTTTAAAATAAATCCCATGTCATCATTTTTATCAAAACGAACTGAAATATATTTTCGGTGATTTTTATAATGGTTACTTTTGCTGTTTTATTTTATCTATGAGTCAAGAATATTCAAAAAGATACGCTCAGCGCGGTGTTTCTGCCGGAAAAGAAGATGTTCATAAAGCGATTAAAAACGTCGATAAAGGACTTTTTCCCAAAGCATTTTGTAAAATAATTCCCGATTATCTCACAGGTGACGACGCATATTGTTTAATTATGCACGCCGACGGCGCCGGTACAAAATCATCATTGGCTTATGCTTATTGGAAAGAAACCGGAGATATTTCTGTTTGGAAAGGAATTGCTCAAGATGCATTGGTAATGAATATCGATGATTTGTTGTGCGTTGGGGCTGTCGATAATATCCTACTTTCTTCGACAATCGGACGCAATAAAAACAACATTCCCGGCGAAGTTATTGCTGCGATAATTAACGGAACCGAAGAACTTATTTCTGAACTGAAAGAATTCGGAATCACCATTCATTCAACCGGTGGAGAAACTGCCGATGTTGGAGATTTGGTGCGAACCATCATTGTAGATTCCACAGTAACTGCCAGAATGAAACGAAATGACGTCATTGACAATGCCAACATTCAGGCGGGAGATGTGATAGTAGGATTGGCTTCTTTTGGCCAAGCGACTTATGAAAAAGAATACAACGGAGGAATGGGAAGTAACGGACTTACTTCTGCGCGCCACGATGTTCTAAATAAGATTTTAGCTGAAAAATATCCTGAAACGTTTGACAACAACATTCCTTCCGATTTGACTTATTCAGGTTCGAAAAACTTAACTGATTCCGTTGAAGATAGTCCTTTGGATGTAGGAAAATTGATATTGTCGCCCACACGAACTTATGCTCCGGTTATAAAGAAAATTTTAGAAAACATTGAACGAAAAGATATACACGGAATGATTCATTGCAGTGGGGGAGCACAGACTAAGATTTTGCATTTTGTTGATAATCTGCACGTTATAAAAGATTCTTTATTTGATGTTCCACCATTATTTAAATTGATTCAGTCAGAAAGCAAAACCGATTGGAAAGAAATGTATCAAGTTTTTAATATGGGACATCGACTGGAATTGTATGTAGATAAATCTCAAGCGCAAAAAATAATTGATACCGCCAACTCTTTTAATGTGGATGCAAAAATTGTAGGAAGCGTAGAATCATCTGAAGAAAAGAAATTAACAATTAAATCGGAGTTTGGCACTTTCATTTATTCTTGATTCAATTTTTCAAGAATTTCAAAACAGCTAAATTTGAAGCTTAAAAATCACCTATGTTAGACAGACTACAAATAATAAAACAACGTTTTGACGAGGTTAATGATTTGATTATTCAACCTGATATAATCAGCGACCAAAAGCGTTATGTAGGATTAAATAAAGAATATAAAGAACTAAAAATTCTCGTTGATAAACGTTCGGAATACATCACTTTGACAAACAATATTAAAGAAGCAGAAGAAATTATTTCCGACGGAAGCGATGCAGAAATGGTCGAGATGGCAAAAATGCAGTTGGAAGAAGCAGAGGAGCGTTTGCCACAATTGGAAGAAGAAATAAAATTCTTATTAATTCCGAAAGACCCTGAGGATTCTAAAAATGCTGTGATGGAAATCCGTGCCGGAACGGGAGGAGATGAAGCGAGTATTTTCGCCGGAGATTTATTCAGAATGTATTCCAAATATTGCGAAAGCCGAGGCTGGAAAACCAACGTAATTGATTTTAACGAAGGAACAAGTGGCGGATTTAAAGAAGTCCAAATGGAAATTGAAGGCGATGATGTATATGGCGTTCTAAAGTTTGAAGCCGGCGTGCATCGCGTCCAACGAGTACCTCAAACAGAAACGCAAGGACGGGTTCATACAAGTGCCGCTACGGTAATGGTTTTTCCCGAAGCTGAAGAATTCGATATTGAAATAGATCCCAAAGATGTCCGCATCGATTATTTCTGTTCTTCAGGACCGGGAGGACAATCGGTAAACACTACTTATTCAGCAGTGCGTCTGACGCATGTTCCTACAGGAATCGTAGCGCAATGTCAGGATCAAAAATCACAACATAAAAATAAAGAAAAAGCTTTCCGAGTCTTACGTTCCCGATTGTACGATATGGAATTGGCAAAAAAACAGGCAGAAGATGCAGCCAAACGTGGTTCAATGGTAACAAGTGGAGATCGTAGTGCAAAAATTCGCACCTATAATTATCCTCAAGGTCGAGTTACCGATCACCGGATTAATTTAACGCTCTATAACCTCGGAAATATTATGAACGGTGATATTGATGAGATTATTGACGAATTGCAATTGGTTCACAATACAGAAAAATTAAAAGAATCGGAGGAAAATTTTTAAAAAATGAAAACCACAGATTTAATTGCACAGATTCGAAAAAAGAATTCATTTTTATGTATTGGATTGGATACCGACCTAACTAAAATCCCCGAATTTTTATTAAAGGAAGAAGACCCGCTGTTTGCATTTAACAAAGCAATTATCGATGCGACTCATTCCTATGCCGTTGCTTACAAACCCAACATCGCATTTTATGAAGCCACAGGAATTGAAGGTTGGAAATCTTTGGAGAAAACCGTACGCTATTTAAATGAAAATCATCCTGATATTTTTACAATTGCCGATGCAAAAAGAGGGGATATCGGAAATACTTCTACAATGTACGCAAAGAGTTTTTTCGAAACATACAATTTTGATTCAGTAACTGTCGCACCTTATATGGGCAGGGATTCTGTGGAACCTTTTTTGGAATATACAGACAAGCATACCATTTTATTGGCATTGACTTCTAATAAAGGTGCCAATGATTTTCAAACACAACTTGTAGAAAATCGGAAACTTTATCAAATCGTTTTAGAAACTTCCAAAACCTGGAAAAACTCAGAAAACTTGATGTATGTAGTTGGTGCAACTCAAGCAAATGCACTTTCAGAAATCCGCAAAATCGTTCCGGATTCATTTCTTCTCGTTCCCGGTATTGGCGCGCAGGGAGGAAGCTTGGAAGAAGTTTGTAAACACGGATTAAATTCCAATATCGGATTGCTTATCAATGCTTCACGTTCAATAATTTATGCTTCAAATAAGGAGGATTTTGCAGATGCCGCAACTGCGGAAGCAAAAAAAATAAGAGATTTGATGAAAAATGTGCTAAGTGATTTATAAAGATCAAATAGGACAAATAATTGAATTGCAAAACGTTCCTGAACGTATTATTTCGTTGGTTCCTTCACAAACAGAACTCCTAGTGGATTTGGGTTTGGAAACTAATATTATAGGAGTTTCAAAATTTTGCGTACATCCGGAATCGATTCGGGAAAAAGCTTCTGTTGTTGGAGGAACAAAAAAAGTAAATGTCAAACGCATTCAATCATTAAACCCTGATTTTATCCTTTGCAACAAAGAAGAAAATACCAAAGAAATGGTAGATGAACTTCAAAAAATTGCACCGGTTTGGGTAACCGATATTTATACTGTAGAGGATTGTTTTGAAATGATTGACACACTTGGAAAAGTTTTTCAAGTAACCGAAAAAGCTGATGTTTTAATTACCGAAATTCAACAAAAAAGAAAAGATTTTTTAAAATCTATTGCTCATATTCCCCATAAAAAAGTGCTTTATTTAATTTGGAAAAATCCATATATGGCAGCCGGTAAAATGACTTTTATCGATGAGATGTTATCACTTAATAAATTTGATAATATCTTAAATCCCAATTCCCGATATCCCGAAGTTTCTATACAAGAAATGGAAAACTGCGATTTAATTTTGCTTTCTACAGAGCCGTATCCATTCAAACAATCAGATGTAGAAACGCTTTCTAAAGAATTGAATAAACCTGTAAAACTCGTTGATGGCGAATATTTTAGTTGGTATGGATCACGATTGGCAACAGCGTTTGCTTATTTCAAAACCCTGCATTAAAATATTTTAATTTATCTTAAATTCACAATGAATCCCGATAAACAGGATTAATATGTGGCATCGTTTACTTTCATTTTTTTGTTTAATACGTATCTTTGAACGCTTATGAAAATACCTTTTACTAAATATCAGGCAACCGGAAATGATTTCATTCTGATAGACAACCGCCATGATTTTTTTCCGAGAAGTGATTCGAAAAAAATTGAGAACTTATGTCATCGAAGATTTGGAATTGGTGCAGACGGTCTGATTTTGATTGAAAATCACAAGACATTGGATTTCAAAATGATTTATTACAACAGTGACGGATTTGAAGGGTCAATGTGTGGAAACGGTGGCCGAAGCGCAGTTCATTTTGCACAATCTTTAAATATGATTAAAGACCAAACCGTTTTTGAAGCTGCTGACGGAGAACATAATGCTTTTATTAAAAACAATCAGGTAAAACTTGAAATGGCAACTGTAAAAAAACTAGAAAATAAGAATACCGCTGTTTTTTTAAATACAGGCTCACCACATCATGTAGAATTTATAGATGGTTTAAAAAATTTTGCTGTCGTTGAAAAAGGAAGGAAATTGAGGCATGAAGTTTACGGAGACGCAGGTTCAAATATTAATTTTGCAGAACAACTTGGCGAAGATTTATTTTTTGTCAGAACTTATGAACGCGGCGTGGAAGATGAAACTTATTCATGCGGAACCGGCGTGACAGCTGTAGCTTTAGCAGCTTTTTATAAAGAAAAAACCCTTTCGAAAAACATCAGAATTCAAACACGTGGAGGCGAATTGAAAGTATATTTTGAACAAGACGGCAGCGGATTTAAAAATATCTTTTTGGAAGGTCCTGCAATTCGTGTTTTTAATGGAACGTATGAATGAAAACACTATTTGGAAAGAAAATATTTTTACGAGCCTTGGAACCCGATGACATTGATTATCTCTATCAGTTGGAAAACGATGAAAATCAATGGAAATTCAGTTCGGTTTCGGTTCCTTTTTCAAGAAATTTACTGGAAAATTATATCGCACAAAGTCATAAAGATATTTATGAAGTAAAACAAGCCCGCCTCGTTATATGCGAAAAGGAAACTTTTGATGCTGTCGGACTTATCGATTTGTATGATTTTGATCCGAAAAATTATAAAGTTGCGGTTGGAATTACCGTTTATCCCGAAGCATCCAGAAAAAAGGGATATGCTTTTGATGCGTTAATCCAATTATGCCGTTATGCATTTAAACATTTAAATGTACATCAGATTTATGCCGGAATTGCAGTAGACAATGAGGCGAGTATTCGATTATTTGAGCGTACAGGATTTCAGCGAAGTGGTCGGAAAATAGATTGGATTTATCAAGACAACCAATTTAAAGATGAATTTGTGTATCAATTGTTTAAAAAAGATTTCCTGAATTTTCCCCAATAATGAATCTTAAAAAATTCCTCATTTTTTCCGCAATAATATTTGTGCTTTTATCGATTGTGGTTGGTTGGTTTGCATATAAATACGTTTTTATGCCCAACACAAATTTTACTGACGATACTTTTCATATTTTCATTAAAACTAATGCAGAATTTGACGAAGTCGTTTCCCAATTGGAAGACAGTTTAATCGATATTGCAACCTTTAAATTTATAGCCGAAAACCGAAATTATGCAGACAATGTAAAACCGGGGCATTTCGTGATTGATAAAGGAATGTCCAATTTAGAAATTATCCGCTCATTGCGAAGTAGAAATATTCCGATCCAAATTAGATTTAACAATCAAGAACGAATAGAAAATCTTGCAGGACATATTTCAAAACAAATAGAGGCTGACAGTATTTCTTTAGTATTTGCTATGCAAAATGAAGATTTATTGTCTAATTACGGACTTACGCCAGAAACTGCACTGACTTTGTTTATTCCGAATACGTATGAATTTTATTGGAACACTTCCGCAAGAACATTTGTAGAACGAATGGCAACAGAATACCAAAGATTTTGGAATGAAGATAGAACAAAAAAAGCAGAAGCGATAAACCTATCAAAAACAGAGGTTTATAACTTAGCTGCAATTGTACAAAAAGAAACCGCCGCAGTTGATGAACGTCCGCGAGTAGCCGGAGTTTACCTCAATCGAATAAGAAGAGAAATGTTATTACAAGCAGATCCGACAGTGATTTATGCCATCCAGAAGGAAAGTAATGATTTTGATAAAGTAATTAAACGAGTGCTATTCAAAGATTTAGAAATTGATTCACCATATAATACTTATAAGTATGTAGGAATTCCGCCGGGACCGATTGCGATGCCGGATATATCTTCTATTGATGCAGTTTTAAATGCCGAGAAACACGATTATTTATATTTTGTAGCAGATACTGAACGAATCGGATATCATAAATTTTCCAAAACATTAACGCAACACAATATTTACCGAGCCCAATATATCCGCTGGATTAACGCTCAAAGAATAAACCGCTAAAGAGAGTTTTATCAGTGGTAAAAATTAATATATTTTTAATAGGCTATAAATCAGATAGTTTATTTTTTTTGTATCTTTGCAGACTTTAATAAGTTGAACATTCAACTGAAACTGGAATTAATTTGATGATAAAAAGAATAATCATTATTCCGATAATATTAATTGGCATTGCCTTTTTTATTACTGGATTTGATTTAACTGAAAAAGAAGATACCCATTTTGATTTTATAGCTGAATCGGAAGAAGTATTTAATTTTTACGTGCCACTGGAAGATGAAGTTGACTTTGATGAAAACGAAAATCAAAGTTTAATCAGTTTAGATAAATCATATATCGGATTTAAAGAAGCGATAGGATTTAAAGAATCCGGCGGAAAATATAAAGTTGTAAACCGTTTTGGATATTTAGGAAAATATCAATTTTCTCGCAATACCCTAAGAATGATGGGTTTTAAAAATATCGATAATTTTTTAAATGATACCCAACAACAAGAATTGGCTTTTCAGACTTATGTTTCATACAATAAATGGGTTTTACGTAAAGAAATTGAAAGATATGTCGGGCAAGAAATTGATGGAGTTGAAATTACAGAATCCGGAATTGTTGCTGCTGCACATTTAGCAGGACCTGGAAATGTAAGAAAATTTTTAAAATCTAAAGGAAGCAAAGATTCTCAAGATGCAAATGGAGCAAGTGTGAAATATTATATGGAAATATTTTCTGATTACGATATCTCCGATATAAAAGCAGCAAAGAGATTCTAATAATCTTTTTACGATAGAAATAAAAATACAGCAGGTCTTTTATGAAGGTCTGCTTTTGTTTTTTTCCACGTTTTTATAGAAGCTGTAAAAATAAATTCTGTTGGTAAAGTTAAATCGCAAGCGATACACAAACGTGTTTGGGGATGAAGTGTTTGAGTTAAAAATTCCAACATTTGATTGTTCCGATAGGGTGTTTCAATAAAAATTTGTGTCTGATTGTTGGTTTTTGACTCACGTTCTAATTTTTTTAATTCAGTTTGGCGTTCTTTTCGATCAATTGGTAAATATCCGTGAAAAGCAAAATTCTGACCGTTTAACCCACTTGCCATTAAACTCAATAAAATGGAAGAAGGTCCAACCAACGGAATGACACGGATATTTTTCTCGTGTGCCAATTCAACAATTTGCGCACCCGGATCGGCAATTCCCGGACAACCGGCATCGCTGATGATTCCCATATCATGACCTTCAAAAATTGGATCAAGCATGGTAGGAATTTCCTCTAAAGAAGTAAATTTATTAATCTGACTAAAATGTAATTTCGACAAATTCTTTGAGGAATTCATACTTTTAATATACCGGCGCGCATTTTTCTCATGTTCTACGATATAATGATTTATCTTTTCAATAGCCATTTTCACCGAAAGCGGTAATATCGTCAACGGTTGAATTTCGCCTAGAGGAGCTGGTATTAAATACAATTTTCCTTTTTGATTCATAATTATTTAACTATTAACTTCCTGACAGTCATTTGATTGTAAAGGGTTTGAATATGTAAAAAATAAGTGCCGGCAGACAACATCGACACATCAATTTCCTTCTTGACAGGCGGACTTAGCAGTTTTTGTCCAAAGACGTTTAAAATTGTTATCGACTTCACATGCTCCGAGTGACTTATAAAAACATTATTTAGTGCCGGATTCGGATAAACAGTAAATTTATTTTCTTGAAATTCATCGGTTGATACTGTGGCATCTTTTATTTTATAGATTTTTCCATCGGAAATTGATACAATATAAAGTTCATTGTAAACGTCTGTTCCAAATGAAACCCAATTTCCGGTTTTGTTTGCTGCAATATTTATGGTTCCATTAGAATCAACCGTGCCAATCATTCCGCTGCAATAATCTGCAAAAAAGTAAAGTCCTTGCAATTGCGGATAATTCGAACCGCGATAAACAATTCCACCGGTTATTGAGCAGTTTCCGTTGTCATGAGTGTATTCAGAAAAAGGAAAAGTCAGTTCGGAAGCATTCGGACATCCTGACAAATTAAACGGCTGTGAGCCTTCGTAGCAACGCCAGCCGTAGTTTAATCCTGAATCGTTTAAAGATTGTTTGTTGATTTCTTCAATATCAGCTTGTCCAACGTCGGCAATCCAGATTTCGTCGGTGGTCTCGTCAATTGAAAATCGCCAGGGATTTCTTAAACCGAAAGCCCAGACTTCAGGTTTTGCGTCAGGTGAATTTACAAAAGGATTGCTGTTTGGAATTCCGTAATTATTCCCACCGGAAGGATTGTCAACGTCGATTCTGAGGATTTTACCTAAATATTCATCAAGGCTTTGTGCTCTGTGATTTGGATCGCCAAATTCACCGCCATCTCCGGATGAAATATACAAATAACCATCCGGTCCAAATGCTAAATCTCCTCCGTTATGATTTGATGCAGGTTGGGAAAAATTCATCAAAATAAGTTCAGAGGAAGAATCAGCTTCATTGGGATTGTTGCTTACTTGGTATCTCGCAATAACTGTATTGCCGTTTACGTCAGTATAATTTATGTAAAAAAAACCGTTTGAAATGTAATTAGGATGAAATGCCAATCCAAGCAATCCGCGCTCACCACCGGTAGAAACTTTTGAAGAAATGTCTAAAAATGGAGTAGGAGCAATGGTATTATCAGGTAAAATAATTTTAATTTTCCCGTTTTGTTCAACTACAAAAAGTCTTTCATCACCGGCATTTTGAAGACTTAGAGGCTTTGTAAATCCGTCTTTAAGAAGTTCTAAATCAATAGACTGACTAAAAGTAAAAACAGAAAAAAATAGGGCTGAGAGAAGTAAAGTCCTTTTCATCACAAGCAATTTTTAGGGTTTGATTACTAAGGTACTTATTTTTTAAAAAACGAACCGTTAAAGATTTCTTGCAATATTGTCACAAGCTTCATCCAGCATTTTGAAAACATTCTCAAAACCTGTAGAACCGCCGTAGTATGGATCGGGAACATCTACATTTTCTCCGGGAAAAATTTCATCCAAAATCAAACGGACTTTTTTGCGTTGTTCATCGGTTTTTGCCAAGGATAAAACATCTTTTTTATTGCTGTTGTCCATCACGTAGATAATATCAAAATTATCAAAATCAGCAGTTCCAAACTGACGGGCGCGTTGGTAACCGATATCGAGCTTGTGTTTTTTTGCAATTTCAATACTTCGCGGATCAGGTGCTTTCCCTACATGCCAATGTCCGGTTCCTGCAGAATCTACAAAAACTTTATTGGAATCAATTTTTGACTTTAGGATTTCTTCTGCTAAGGGAGATCTGCAAATATTGCCTAAGCAAACCATTAAAATTTTTATTTTTTCCAAAATTATGATGAGCTTTTAAGGTGCATTGTTTTAGAACTACACCTAAATTATTAAACTGAATTAATCAGATAATTTTTGTTTGATTTCCTCTACATATTTTCTGAACTGTTTATCAGTTTCAAAGAGGTTATCTACTGTTCTACAAGCGTGAAGCACGGTAGCGTGATCGCGTTTTCCGATTTGAGAACCGATAGATGCCAACGAAGCTTTGGTATATTTTTTAGCAAAAAACATAGCCAATTGCCTAGCTTGTACAATGTGACGTTTGCGTGTTTTAGATTGTAGTGTTTCTACATCCATTTGAAAATAATCGCTTACAACTTGTTGAATATGGTCAATAGAAACTTCTCTTTTGGTGTTTCGTACGTAGTTTTCAACTATTTTCTGTGCAAGGTCAAGGGTTACTTCTTGTTTGTTAAAAGAAGAATGTGCGATTAATGAAATGATAGCACCTTCTAATTCACGAATGTTCGTTTTAATATTTTCAGCTACGAAAGTAGTAATTTGTTCGGGCATTTCTACGCCATCACGATATAGTTTATGTTTTATAATCGCCATTCGAGTATCAAAGTCCGGATGTGCCAATTCTGCTGAAAGTCCCCATTTGAAACGTGAAAGAAGCCGTTGTTCGATATCAACCATATCGACGGGAGCCTTGTCACTTGTAAGAATAACTTGTTTGCCTATTTGATGCAGGTGATTGAAAATATGGAAAAAGACATCTTGAGTTCCGGTTTTTCCTGACAACAATTGGATGTCATCTACAATCAAAACATCAATTATCTGATAAAAATGAATAAAATCGTTTCGCGTATTGTTTCGTGTAGAATCTGAATACTGTTGAGAAAATTTCTCTGCGCTAATATATAAAACCGTCTTATCCGGGTATTTATCTTTAATTTCAAGTCCGATTGCGTGTGCCAAATGCGTTTTTCCAAGTCCAACACCTCCAAATATCAATAAAGGATTAAAGGAAGTTCCCCCGGGTTTGTTTGCTACTGCCAAACCTGCTGAACGCGCCAATCTGTTGGAGTCTCCTTCGAGGAAATTATCAAAACTGTAATTGGAGTTTAATTGAGAATCAATCTTGATGTTTCGTATGCCGGGAATTATAAATGGGTTTTTTAACTCCGGGTCTTTGTTTTTCACCGGAACGGAAACTTCTTGTGATTGAACAGAAGTACGATGCGTACTGGGTATCTTCTCTGTAAAAGGAGCTTTATTCCCATAAGTGTTTTCCATCCGAATGACATAAACCAATTTGGCAGTGGATCCTAATTCCCGAGTTAAGGCAACTTTCAAAATCTGAACATAATGCTCTTCAAGCCATTCATAAAAAAATTGACTGGGAACTTGAATACTTAATGCATTATCTGCTAACTTTACTGCAACGATTGGTTCAAACCAAGTTTTATAAGCTTGAGCGCTTATATTGTCTTGAATAAAAGCTAAACAATTGTTCCAAACCGTTTCAGCAGTTTTAGTCATAATTTTAATTAAGGATTTTAGAGATTGTTAAATATGTTAAAGTGTTAGGCTCCAGAAGCCTCGAAAATATTCTTTAACAATGCAAATATGTGGACAAAAAAGTTATAAAAAAAACTAGTTTAAGGTTGAATTATTCATTTTTTTTCTACATACTCACGTGGTTAAAACTACAAAAAAAGTTTGTTGAAATATCAAATTATTTTGAAGAAAAATCTTACAAAAATCAGAGTTCGCTACGGCGAGACAGACCAGATGGGCGTTGTATATTATGGAAATTATGCCCTTTATATCGAGCAAGGAAGAACTGAATGGTTGAGAGCCATGGGAATTTCATACAAATGGATGGAAGCGCATGGAATTATGCTTCCGGTTGTTCATTTTAGCATTGATTACAAAGCCTCAGCATATTATGACGATTGGATAACTGTGGAAACCGATTTGGCAAAAACACCAAATGTTAAAATTGAGTTTGAATATAAAATTTTTAATGAAGAAAATAAACTTTTGGCAAAGGCAAGAACGATTCTTGTTTTTATAGATAAATCGACAGGAAAGATTGTGAAAGCTCCAGATTATTTGTTGGAAAAACTTAAAGAAGAATAAAAAATAGATTAATCCATTTTAAGATGGTCTATTTTTTTGACTGATATTTTGAATAAATTATCAAACATTTCAAAAATTCGGTTAAACTTTTTTTTTCGAACCGCCAATATGATTTCACAGCTCAGATGCAGGTGCTGATGAACAATATTCAAGTTTTCATCTTTTATAATCCGCATAACGGTATTCATTTCCGGATATTCAAATTTTATTTTTAGATATTCGTCAATGGTATGCTCCACAATTTCAGCCGATTCCAATGCGAGTTGCGCCGAAGTTTTATAAGCTTGAACCAATCCGCCGACCCCCAGTTTTGTACCTCCGAAATAACGAACCACAACGACCAAAACATGGGTCAATTCAAAAGATTGTATCTGACCGTAAATTGGCATTCCTGCACTGTTTGAAGGTTCTCCGTCGTCATTGGCACGATAATTTTCGTAGTTTTTTCCCAGTTGCCAGGCGTAACACCAATGTCGTGCATTGTGATGCTGTTTTTTTAAATCGTCAAGATGAACCTTTATTTCTTCTTCGTCTTTTACGGGAAAAGCATAACCTAAAAACTTACTCCCTTTTTCTTTGTATAAAGTTTCGGGTGAGGGCTTGGCAATGGTTTTATAGGTATCTTTTTCAGTCAAATCGATTGATTTTTTATGATTCTAAGGGTGTTGGTCCCGATTTTTAATTCATCAGTAAGGTCGCCGGTAATTTCTGGTGCTCCGATTCCTTTTTTAAAAAATATAGGCGCAGCGTAAATATGAGCTTCATCCCATAAATCATTTGAAATAAATCCTTTTAAAGTTTTTGCACCGCCTTCAATTATTACCGATTGAATTTCTCGTTTATATAATTCTTCCAAAATTTGCGGAATTACCGGAATATTTTTTTTGAGTAAAATAATTTCAGTTGAATTATTTAAAGTACTCTTTGGTTTTGTTTCTGTAAAAAGAAGTGTTTTGGCGCTGTCATCAAAAATTTTGGCATTTGGGGAATTTTTTAGGTTTCTGTCAATAATAATGCGAATTGGATTTTCTCCTTTCCAATAGCGAACTGTTAAAGAAGGATTGTCTGCCAAAACCGTATTTGTGCCAACTAAAATTGCCATTTCCGCTGCTCGTTGTTTATGGACTATTTGGCGGGAAAAAGGATTGGAAATCCAAACGGGTTCTGTTTTAGTTCTTGATGCAGCATCGGGAGCAAGAAATCCATCGGTAGTTTCGGCCCATTTTAAAAAAATGTACGGACGTTTTTTTATGTGAAAAGTAAAAAAACGCTTATTCAAGTCTGAGCAAGACTTTTCAAGAATCCCATAAGAAACTTCACATCCGGATGCTTTTAAGTAGTTGATTCCATTTCCGGAAACTTTGGGATTTGGATCCAAATTCCCAATCACTACTTTTTTGATTCCGGATGAAGCGATTAAATGTGCGCAAGGTGGTGTTTTTCCGTAATGACTACATGGCTCCAAATTCACATATAACGTGGATTTTTTTAATAATTCTTTGTTTTTGACCGCTTCAATTGCATTTACTTCAGCATGTGGTTTGCCTGTTTTGTAATGCCATCCTTCACCGATTATTTTGTGGTTTACAACAATAACACTTCCAACCAACGGATTGGGGTAGGTGGTGCCAAGTCCGTTTTTTGCAAGTTGCAGGCAGCGTTTTATGTATTTTTCATCAATGGTCACTGTCAATTAAAAACTTGTAAGAATTTTAGCCCGAACACAAAAGCTCCTTTATGTTGATTGTCGTGAAATGAATGCACATAATCAATGCGTAACATTCTGAATTGACCAAAACCGACATTGTCAAATCCGATAGATACTTCGGAATAAGGTTTGCGTTCGGTAGCCAATAAATGACCTCCAGCCACAAGATTCCAGTTTAATAAATTGATTCCGGGAATTTTACCTAATATCCATCCTTTAAAATTATGTTCAAAGTGTCCTTCAAAGTAAGTGTTTTTTGTGCTAAACTCATAATAAGGCAGCAGATTGAAAACATTTATATAATCCGAGTGCGTCCCTATACGGGTTTGATTTCCGTTAAAATGCTTATAATCTATAGGAGAAATGTAATCATCAACTACAAAAGTACCGGCATTTAAGTTATAAATAAATCT